>JAITGW010000010.1 GCA_031280325.1 Oscillospiraceae bacterium | reverse complement strand
TCGCGCCGCCTGCTGCATATTGTGCGTCACGATTACTACAGTATAACTCGTTTTAAGCTCGCTGACAAGATCTTCTATACGTGACGTTGAAATCGGGTCAAGCGCGCTTGTCGGCTCGTCCATAAGCAGCACTTCCGGCTCGACCGCGAGCGCGCGCGCGATACATATCCGCTGCTGCTGACCGCCGGAAAGCCCCAGCGCGCTTTTTTTCAGGCGATCGCGCGTCTCGTCCCAAATCGCGGCGGAACGCAGAGCCTTTTCCACGATTTCGTCGAGCTGCACGCGCGAGTGTATCCCGTGCGTGCGCGGTCCGAAGGCAATGTTATCATAAATGCTCATGGGAAACGGATTCGGCTTCTGGAACACCATGCCGACGCGCCTCCGCAGGCTGTTAACATCCATTTTGCCATAGATATCCTCTCCGTCAAGCAGCACGCCGCCTGTGATTTTACAATCCTCAACGAGGTCGTTCATACGGTTGATCGTTTTGAGAAGCGTGCTTTTGCCGCAGCCGCTCGGACCGATGAACGCGGTGATTCCGTTTTCCGAAACAATCATGTTTATATCCTTCAGCGCCTGGAAAGCGCCGTAATATAGATCAAGATTTTTTATAGTCAGCTTATCCATTGCGACCTCCCATCATCTTTTTCGCGGCGAGCGACGACAGCGCGTTAATCAGCACGACGAGCGCGATAAGCACAACAGCCGTGGCATAGGTCTGGTTGATGTACAGCCCCTCGCTTGAAATATTGTACATGTGTACAGACAGCGTCCGCACGGAGTCCGTAATACTGTCCGGTATCTGCGCGAGCGTCCCCGCCGTGAAGATAAGCGCCGCCGTCTCTCCGACGATACGACCTGTGGCAAGGATAATGCCGGATAAAATCCCGGGTACGGCAGAGGGCAGGACAATTCGGAACACAGTACGCAGCCGTCCCGCGCCGAGACCGAACGCCCCCTCGCGATACAAGTCCGGCACGGCAATAAGCGCCTCCTCCGTCGTGCGCATGATGAGCGGCAGAACCATGATCGCAAGCGTGCAGCCGCCGGCGATCAGCGAGAGGTTCCAATGCAGCGCCGTAACAAAGAATATCATTCCGAAAAGCCCGTATACGATCGACGGAATGCCCGACAGCGTTTCAGCCGCCATGCGGATTGCCCGCACAAGCTTATTGCCGCGCGAAGCGTATTCCGCAAGGTATACGGCGGCAAAAATCCCAAGCGGCGCCGCGATGAGCAGGGCAAGCGCCGTCATGATGACCGTATTCACAAGCGCGGGGAACAGCGAAACGTTCTCAGAGTTGTATTTCAGGGCGAAAAGCGACGGCGTGAGGTTTGGAATCCCCTTGAAGAGAATATAGCCGACGATAAAGAAAACGATAAACGCCGTGAGTACCGCGGCTGCGTTCACGGCGGCGCGCAGGAGAATGGATACAGCATCAAGCTTGCGCGCCTTTTTCACTTTGCCGCCCTCCTTTTCACCGACGATAGCAAGAGGTTAATCAGTAGTATGAACACAAACAGCACAACCGCCGTGGCGATAAGCGCCTCGCGGTGCAGATCTGCCGCATAGCCCATTTCAAGCACGATGTTCGCCGTAAGCGTGCGCACGCCCTTGAGGATACTCGCCGGAATCACCGCCTGATTGCCCGCGACCATGACGACAGCCATCGTCTCGCCGACAGCCCGCCCGATTCCAAGGACAACCGACGCGAGAATCCCGCTTTTCGCCGCGGGGAGCGCCGCGAAAAAGACGCTGCGCTCGTGACTTGCGCCAAGCGCCAGCGCGCCCTCATAGAAAGTCTGAGGAACCGCGCGAATCGCGCTCTCCGAAACCGTTATGACCGTCGGCAAAATCATGATTCCAAGCAGGATGGACGCCGTCAGAACGCTTTTTCCCCCGCCGAAAACCGCCCTGATCGCGGGAACGAGAACGACAATGCCGAAAAAGCCGTATATAACGGAGGGAATCCCCGCCATGAGCGACACCGCCGGACTAAGCAAACGGTGAATCCGCTTCGGACAGAACCGCGCGAGATAAACGGCCGTAAGCACACCGAGCGGCACGCCGACGATGATCGCCCCCGCCGTGACATAAAGGCTACCGATTATCATCGGAAATATGCCGTAAAGATCATTTCCGGGCTTCCACCTCATCCCGCCGAGAAACTTGAACACGCCGATTTCAGCGATCGCGGGCATGCCCTTTACGAACAGAAACGCACAGATAAGCGCAACGCACAGAATCGTCACGCAGGCGGCGAACAGAAACACGGCCCTCATGACATTTTCCCGAGTGCGTATTATAGACACGCGCCGCGCGCTGTTTTTCCGTCTTGTCATATCCTCACCCCGTCTATAATATGGCTTTTGTAATATTTTATCAATAATCTTGCCAAACTCAGACGCGGCAAGCCCGGATAAGATCCGGACCTGCCGCTTGTTATTACCGCGGTGCTTAGCTCAGCTCCGCCCAATCCGTGACCTCTCCGACATAGATCGATTTGACCTGATCTTTTGTCAGCGCGCTGATCGCGCTGGCGTTGTTCACGATTACGGCGATTCCGTCCGTGGCAATCGTCGTTTCAGAAACGCCTTTCTCGATCTCGCTGTCCTTGAGCGCGCGGGATGCCATGCCAATGTCGCATATACCCTCGATCACGCTCATCACGCCTGTGGTGGAGTCGTTCGTCTGAATCTCAATGCTCGCGCCGGTGTTCAGGGCTTCATAAGCCTCCTTGAGTTTCTCCATAAGAGGGGAAACCGAGGATGAGCCCACGATTACTACCTTGCCCGCACTTCCGTTGGATTCATAGGTCTTCAGCGTGTCAAGGCGGATGTATCCCGAGCCCTCGACGATTGTCTGACCCTCTTCGCTGAGGATGTAGCTAATGAAATCCTGTGCGGCGTCGGACAATCCGTCCTTTGTTGCAATGTTAAACGGGCGGGAGATCGCATAGCTGCCGTCCTTAACCGTCGCTGCGGAGGGGAGCGCGCCGTCAATCTTAAGCGCCTTGATAGTATCGTTGAGCGAGCCAAGGGAAATATAGCCGATGGCGCTCTTGTCGCCCGCGACGGTCGTCATCATGACCGCCGTGCTGCTCGTGATCTCGGCGGCATCAGTCGTATAGTCAATTTTCTTGCCGTCAGCGTCCTTCTGCTCAACGCCAAACAGCTCAATAAACGCGCCGCGCGTGCCGGAGCCTTCCTCGCGGGAGATTACGTTGATTGCGCCCGTCGTTGCTTCGGGCACAGCGCTCGGGGTATTGTCGGGCGTCTTTTCCGGGGAAAGCGCGGTCGGTGTGGAATCGGGGCTCTCGGTTCCGTACTTCTTCTCGCAGCTTACCGCGAAAGCCAGAAGGAGTACGCATACAAGCGCAATGCTGATGATTTTCTTCATTTTTTCATTCCTCCGATTATTTTTATTACATCATTTCCAGTTACGGTGTAATTTTATTCGCGGAGTGTTAAATGAAAAAGCGCGGTTATGTTAAATCTGTGTAAAATCTCAAAATCGCGTATATTCCGCCGTCATTCGGGAAATGCCTTATGCTTTTATATCCTCAAAGCTCCCGAGCGCGCAGCCCCGCTCCGTGATCTTCGCTTTTATGCGCTCACGGCAAGCGCTTTTGCCTCCCGCGGAAACAAGCCTGACGTCTACCGTCTTGCCCGGCGGCAACAGCTCAAGCGCGGCGTTCAGCGGCGGAGCTGCGCCTCCTGCCCACACGGGGGCTAATAAAACGATACGCTCAAAATCGGAGAGGTTCACGTCAAGCGGCTCAATCCGCCAGGCGCGCCCCCTCGCGGCTGCGATACAGCCGAGCGCGAGCGCTTTCAGAATTCCGACGCGCCGCGTCGGAACAAGCTCCAGGACAGCCTCCGCGCCAAGCGCTTCGGCATACTTTTTTGTGTGACCTCCGCGAGAGTAATACAGCGCAAGTGTTTTCATACAAGCAGCTCCTTTTCTTCACTCGTGATCCCGCTGCGCTCCGCGCAGCATTTCAAGCCCATGCTCCAGCGAGCTAAGCGCCGCGGTCAGGTTTTCGCGGGCGGCCTTCGTGCTGCCCGGCAGATTTACGATGAGCGAGCGGCTGCGGATTCCCGCCTCCATGCGGGAGAGCATGGCGCGGTTTGTAACGCGCGCGCTCTCGAATCGCATCGCTTCCGGAATTCCGGGCGTTCTGCGCTCCACAACCGCAAGCGTCGCCTCCGGCGTGATATCGCGCGGAGAAAACCCCGTACCTCCCGTCGTTATTATCAGCGCAACATCCATTTCATCGGCGCATTTAATAAGCTCCGCCGATATCAGCCCGGCCTCGTCCGGCACAAGCCCGCGATACGTCACGCAAAAGCCTGCCTGCGTCAGCAGTCTTGCAGCCTCCGGTCCCGCCTCGTCAACGCGCTCCCCGCGATACCCCTTGTCGCTCACCGTAATTACGGCAGCCGTGTAGCTCATGAATGCTCCTCCCATTTTTCCAATTTTTTGATCATCTCTTCGATTCCCTCAGCCGCCGCGCCGGTGAACATGCGCCAGCTCTCCGCCGCCTGATGGACAAGCAGCGCAAGTCCGCCAAGCGTATCAAGCCCGCGCGAACGCGCGCTTTTCATAAGCGCCGTGTCAACCGGGTTGTACACAATGTCGCACAGCAGTCCTCCGGGTCTGTTCACAGCAAATGTGTCCAGAAACCGGAAGTCCGCAAAATCCGCCGCGCCGCGCATTCCAAGCGGAGTGCAATTGATTATAACGTCGCTCTCGCCCGAGAGGGCGTTAAGCTCCGCCCACGGCTTCACCTCGGCGCCGGGCAGCTCCATTGCAGTATCTCGCCGCGACAGCGCGACAACAGCCGCGCCCGCGGAATACAGCGCCGGCGCGATTGACCTTGCGGCGCCGCCCGTGCCAAGAAGAAGGACGCGCCTACCGGCAATCTCCCGCGCGCCGAGACTTTTCACAAGCCCCGCTCCGTCCGTCGTCGCTCCGAAAAGCCGTCCGTCCCGATTTACGACAGTATTTACAGAGCCGCAAAGGCGGCTCGTCTCATCAAGCGCGTCGAGATAAGGCAAAACAGCTTCTTTAAGCGGCATGGTCACGTTGAAGCCCGCAATATTCATCGTTCGCGCCGCCGCGATAAAGTCAGGCAGCGTCCGCGGAGTAACCCCGAACGCAAGATACGCAAAATCCGCTCCGCTCTGCGCGGCAAACTGGTTGTGGATAAACGGCGACCTGCTGTGCTCCACTGGAAATCCGATAACCGCAAGAAGCCGTGTAGAGCCTGAAATCATACCGCGCCGATCCTTTCCAAAAGCGCGTCGATTCCCTCAATATACCCCCTGAATCCATGGCCGGATATTTGTCCGATGCACACCGGCGCTGTAACTGATACGCGGCGAAACTCCTCCCGCGAGTGGATGTCCGAGATGTGAACCTCAATCGCCGGAACGCGCTCTGCCGTGCGGAGAGCATCGCAAATCGCATAGCTGTAGTGGGTATACGCGCCGGGGTTTATTACAATCCCGTCATAGCTGTACATCGCGTCCTGAATAATATCAATAAGCTCCCCCTCGTGGTTTGACTGGCGGCAGCAAAGGGCAATTCCGCGCTCGTCCGCCGCTTCATTTAGCATTTCACACTTTTCTTCATACGTCGCCGAGCCGTAGATTTCCGGCTCGCGTATTCCAAGCATATTCAGGTTCGGCCCATCCAGCACAAGTATCCTCGCCTTCAAATGCGGTGCGATTACAAGCGCCGCCCGTTCAGCTACCTCCGAGGGCACACCCTCGTTTATGATCTCGGCGTTGGAAAGCGCATCGTAAACCGCCGCGCGCTCCTGCGCCTTTTGCTCAAGCTCAGACAGATTGCGCGTCAATGGGCGCGTCCCATCAAAGCCAGCGGCAATCGCGCCAAGCTCGCGTGTAAGGAGTATAACTACGCTGTCCCTGCGCAGCAAATCAGAACATTGCAGCGGAGCGCCGCCGCCCACGGCAAGAACTATTCCCCGTTTTTGCATAAGCCGCTCAATCTCCGCTCGCTCAACACTCCGAAAAAGCGGCTCGCCCCGCTCGGTGATGATCCGCGCGGGAGAGTGCCCCGTCGTTTTTTCGATTTCCAGATCGGAGTCATAAAATTCCCGTCCCAAGCGCGCGGCGATAAGCCGTCCGACCGTGGTTTTGCCCGCGCCGGGAAGGCCGATGATGATGACGCTGCGCTCCCCGGACTTCACAACGGCTGCTCCTGTGTTTCGGAATAGCAGCCGAGAACCTCGAAATAATCCGTCTGCATCGCCGCCTGCGCGATCGCGTCACGCGCGGCGCCGCTTTTAATATTCCCCTCAATATCGGCAAAAAAACGGTATTTCTCCACAGAAACAGGACGCGACTCTATGCGTGTGAGGTTCAGCCCCGCAAGCTGGAACGGGCTGAGCGCCGCAACAAGCGCTCCGGACTGATGCGACACTGAAAATGTCACGGATATAATGTTGCTCTCCGCGGCATATGCCGGCTCCGCCGCGATCGCGATAAAGCGCGTACGGTTCTTTGAATCGTCCGCAATGTCCGGGGAAATTACGGACAGCCCATTGACCTCCGCCGCGCGGCGGGACCCTATCGCGGCATAGCGTATGTCGCCACGCTCTCTGACAGTCACCGCCGCGACAGCTGTGTTTCGCACATTTGTAAGCTCCCAATTGCGGTTTTTCAGGAACAGGCGGCATTGATTAAAGCCCTCCGGATGACTGAGCACCTCGCGCACGTCGCCCGCCGCCGCGCCGGGCATGCCGATAAGGCACTGGGATACCGTCACCCACATCGAGCCGACAATATAGCAAGAGTTGCGCCGGAGCAGGTCGTACACCTCACCGATCGCACCCGTGCGGGAATTTTCAATCGGCAAAACGCCGATTGCCGCCTTTCCGGATTTCACCGCGTCGAACACATCCTCAAAATAAGTCTGACCGAAAAGTTCCCGCCCGGGAAAAAGCCGGTGCGCCGCATGTTCCCCCCACGCGCCGGCAATTCCCTGATATGCGGCAGCGCCCGCGGGCAGCGGACTCGGCTCCGGAAAATCCAGCGCGTGTGTAAGGTGTAAAATGTCGTTCTGGCGCAGCTTTGACAGGGAGATTAGCGTGCGCATAAACGCCGCCGTTTCACCCTGCTTGTCCACATCTGCCAGCGCCGCCGCAGAGGCAAGCAGTCTCTGCTCCCGCGCGATGTCGGTGACGGCAAGATTGCCCTCTTCCTTCACCGCCGCAATGTCGCCGGATATGCGCTGGCGTTTTTGGAACAGCGCGAGCATGTCCTTGTTTACTGTATCAATTTCGCCTCTCAGAGCTTCAAGTTTTTCCTTTGGTGTCATAATAATTATTACCTCCTGAAATAATTTCACGCGCTTTTTTCGCATATTTGCCCCGCCGTACATTCTTTGTTTGTCCGCTCCCGTCTGGGCGCTGCATCGCAAAACGTGCGTGATCGAACTGAATTTTACGCTATCGCGGCGCGTATTTTCTCCACCTTGCCCATGATTCTGCGGAACACCTGGGGTGTAACTGACTGCGCGCCGTCGCAGAGCGCCGCCTCCGGATGGTTGTGAACCTCGATTATAAGCCCGTCCGCGCCGCAGGCTGCCGCGGCGAGCGCCATAGGCTCTACCAGGTGCCAATATCCCGTGGCGTGGGAGGGATCGATTATTATCGGCAGATGTGACTTCTGCCTGAGCACCGGCACCGCCGAAAGATCAAGCGTGTTTCGCGTCGCGGTCTCAAACGTGCGGATTCCCCGCTCGCACAGCATTATCTCCCGCGCGCCGCCCGCCATGACATGCTCTGCCGCCATAAGCAGTTCGTCAAGCGTGGAGGAGAGCCCCCGCTTGAGCAGCACGGGCTTTTTGATGGAGCCGACCTGACGCAGAAGCGTGAAATTTTGCATGTTTCTCGCGCCTATCTGAATGACGTCAACATCAAGCGCGAACTGCTCGAGATATTCCGCGGACATAATTTCCGTCACAATCGGCAATCCGGTTTTTGCGCGGGCTATTTTCAGACGCTCCAGCCCGTCAAGCCCAAGTCCCGAGAAGGCGTAGGGCGATGTGCGCGGCTTAAACGCCCCGCCGCGCAAAAAGCTCGCCCCCGCCGCCTTGACGTCCCGCGCAACGGAGAGAATCTGATCCTCGCTCTCGACGGAGCAGGGACCCGCGATTACGGCGAAATGTCCGCCTCCGAGCTTGCGTCCCTTTATATCGAACACGGAATCCTCCGGATGAAACTTACGGCCGGCAAGCTTATACGGCTCGCGCACGCGGATGATTTTCTCCACGCACGAAAAGTGCAGCAGATCGTCCTCGGAAAGTCCGCTGAGGTCTCCCGCAATTCCGAACATTTTCGCCCCGTCGCTCGAAAGCTCCTGCACGATAAATCCGCGCGACGCAAGCGTTTTACGCAGCGGCTCGACATCTTCCTCCGGCGCGGTGTTCTTTAAGATTATTATCATAATCTGCTCCTTTCCGCGGCGGTCAGCCGCCGCATTCCATAAGCGCGATTGCCGCCGCGCACTCCACGACCGGAAGCGCGCGCGGCACGATACACGGATCATGCCGTCCCGAAAAGCTGTGGACAATCGCTTCGTTCGTATTCAAATTCACAGTTTTCTGCGGAATTGAAATCGTTGGCGTAGGCTTTACAGCGACACGGAACACGACAGTTTCGCCATTTGTAATGCCGCCGTTTATCCCGCCGTTGTGATTGGCAAGGTGCATGACGTTTCCGTTCGCGTCGATCCCCAGGCCATCGGATACCTCCGACCCGTATTTGTCCGCAAAGCCGAAGCCGTCGCCGAATTCCACTCCCTTGACTGCCGGAATCGAGAACATCATTGCCGCAAGCTCAGATTCCGCGGAGTGAAAAATCGGCTCGCCCCAGCCCACGGGTACGCCCGTGACAATGCATTCGATAACTCCGCCTACGGAATCCCCGCGCGCCCTCGCTTCAAGAACTGCCGCGCGCTGGCGCTCCGGATCTGTCTCCCCGTGAATCGAGGCTGCCCTTGAAATAATGGCTACGCCGTGGCGCGACGCAAGAATTTGCTTTGCAATCGCTCCGGCAAACACAATCGCGGCCGTAAGCCGCCCGGAAAAGTGCCCTCCGCCACGAAAGTCGTTAAAATTACGGTATTTGAGCATGGCGACAAGATCAGCGTGACCCGGTCGCGGTATTCCCGGAGTATAATCACCTGAGCGCGTGTCCGCGTTGCGCGTCATCGCCATGAGCGGCGCGCCGGTTGTTTTGCCGTCCATAATGCCGGAAAAAACCTCGAACCTGTCGCTCTCACGGCGCGGCGTACTCGTCTCGTCGCGCCCGGGGGCACGGCGCGAAAGCTCCGCCGAGACAGCGTCAAAATCCACGGCGAATCCGGCGGGAAGTCCGTCGATAACAACGCCGACGCCTTTCCCGTGCGACTCTCCGAATACGCTGAGGCGGTATTTTCTTCCCCAGGTTGAGTTCATTTTCCGCTCACCTCAAAATCTTTCCAGAATTCAGGATATGATTTCCGGACGCAGTCCGGGTTGTTCAGCAAAACCTCGCCATCGCACCGGATCGCCGCGACGGCGGTCATCATCGCAATGCGGTGATCCCCGGCGCTGTCCGCGGATCCTCCCGCCAGTCGCGGCTTTCCGCGTATCACAAGCCCGTCCTCTCGCTCGGAAATGTCCGCGCCAAGCGCGCCGAGCGCTGCCCGCACTGATGCAAGACGGTCAGATTCTTTCAGGCGCAGCCGCGCCGCGTTGTATATCCGGCTTTCACCGCCGGCATACGCCAGCAACGCCGCCACAGGCGGAATTAAATCCGGAATGTCCGACGCGTCAACGTCAACCGGCGAAATTTCACCCGCCGCCGCGCGGACGGTATCGCCGTCGCGGCTGAGTCCGATTCCCGCGCGAGAGAAAATGTCCAAAATCGCGCGGTCGCCCTGCTTTGAGCGCGGCGACAATCCCGATACGGATACATTTCTCCCAAGCGCGCCCGCCGCGAGAAAAAACGCCGCCTGGGAATAGTCCCCCTCTGTGATAAGCCCGTGCGGCAAATATCTCTGCCCGCCCTTAATCCGATAACCCCGCGAATACTCCTCCGCCAAAACGCCGTGCCGCGCCATGACGTCAAGCGTAATATTCACATACGGCTTCGATTCAAGCCGCGAATGCAGGCAAATCTCGCTGTCTCCCTCCAAAAGCGGCAGGGCAAGCAGCAGTCCCGTGACGTATTGAGAGCTGATGTCTCCCGCAAGCTCAAACGTTCCCGAGTGAAGCCGCCCCGACAGCATCAGCTCATCGCGCAGCGCGCTGACCTTGACCCCATGCGCCGAAAGCTGGTCGAGCAGGGGCGCAATCGGCCGCGACAGCAGCTGTCCGCGCCCTGTAAAACGCGCCGGCACGCCTTTTGCGGCGGCAATGGGCAGCAAAAATCTAAGCGTAGAGCCGGATTCGGCGCAGTCAAGCGTCGCCGCGCCGCCGCGCGTCAGGGCGGACACGCAATGATACGTTGCCTCAATATCGTCCGACGCGCCGGCAGGAAGCTCCAAAACGCTCCCCGACAAGGCTGAGCATATTAAAGCTCGGTGCAGCACGCTCTTCGACGGAGGGATCCGCACAATTCCCTCAGGGAACAAATTAATACACTTTGTATTATTCATAGCCGCTCCAATATCCGCGCAAGCTTGTCCGGCTCGATGTCATATACGATCGGCTCGCCGATTTTTTTCAGGAGAATCAGCGTTATGGTTCCGCGCGAGTTCTTTTTGTCACCCATCATAAGCGGAACAAGCTCTGCCTCAGGAATTCCAAGCTCGGCAGTCAATCCCGCAGCCGCAATCGCTCGGGTCACATCCCGGACGGCGCCCGCAGCCGTGATTCCAAGGCTCGCGCCTACAGCGAGCGCCATCACCATGCCTATTGCCACGGCTTCGCCGTGATTATACGTTTTGTAATTATATCGCTTCTCGATCGCGTGAGCGAATGTGTGTCCGAAATTGAGCGCGCGCCGCGCACCGGTGTCCATCTCGTCATGTGCGACTATGCTCGCCTTAGCGCGACAGCACAGGTATCCAATCCGCGCAAA
>JAITGW010000162.1 GCA_031280325.1 Oscillospiraceae bacterium | reverse complement strand
CAGACTGATCATTTTTCGGATGCTTTTCATGAGTATGTGCTCCTCTCAGATTTTCTTCCGTATAAACGCGAAAAAGCAACCCGCCCCCTTGAAACGGGGGAAGGTCGCCGCAGCGAGTTATTCATTATGTAATTTTTGGATATGTGAGAAAAGCGAAACTATCCCGTTCGCCGTTCGCCGTTCGCAATATATTATAGCGCGGTTCGTCATGCTTTTCAAGCCTTTCCGGGTTAATTTTTTGTGAATTTTCATAGACGCGCCGCCGTCCGGCGTTTTCCCGCGCGGATACAAACTTTGAAGCATTATAGCATATTTCGCGGCGCTCTGCAACCCTGAATTATCAGAATAATACGAGTTCCGAGAGAATATTCGCTTTGATACATGTTTGAGATCTACTGATTTGCGAGGCCGCCGGAATTCCAGCTCCGGCGGCTTCATAGTAGGTTCCGCCGGTTTGCTCGAATAAGGATTTTATTGCGCTTCCTCCAATCGGTTTAGGTTCGCTGCGATACCGCATCTGACCGCCGGTTCATGTTTTGATGTACTTGCTTATTCGGATTAAACTAAGGCTTTTCATCTTTTTTTTTGCAATCTTTTTTACAGACTGCGCGGCAAATCGCGCTAAATTTTTCTCCGCGCATATTCACACCGCGCCGCGGGAACATTAAAACAGCGCAGACTCTGCGCAAACCAAAGCAAATTAAACGTTCTGCAACGTAAGGAGATTAGTGCTATGATTCTTGACAGAATCGCGCTTGTGCTTGCGATACTCGGCGGCATAAATTGGGGCATGATCGGAATTTTCCGCTTTGACCTTGTGTCCTATATGTTCAACGGGCCGACCGTGACCGCTTCGCGCGTCATCTATACAATCATCGGCGTCGCATCCATATGGTGCATCTCGCTGCTTTTCCGAGAGCGCCACAGGGACGACCTCCCCGACCGTGTGTAATAAATAAAGCGCAAACAATGCCGGGCAAGCAGCCCGGCTTACATACCGTTCTCTCAATTTTATTTTGTAAAATCGGGGCGGTAGGCTCAGTCGAACATCGTAAGCTGCGCCCAGTTTGTCTCAAACGCGCGGATATAATCAAAAACCCGCGTTTGCCGATGCTCGAGCCCGCGTTTTTCGCACTCAGCTCGGAATATTTCTGTCAGCCTTGCCGAAGCCGGGCTTTCACACGAATACGCCGACCCGAACGAGCGGATATACCGCTCCTTCATACCCGGAAAAAATTCATCAAGCTTTGCGTAAAAATACTCCCGGCTGCCCTCGCGCATTGTAGTGCCAAAGCCAAAGCAGATAATCCCGCGCACACCCGCGAGGGCGCAACGGTCAAGCAGTCCGAGAAGATTTTCCTGCGTGTCGTTAATAAACGGCAGAATCGGACTTATCCATACAACCGTCGGAATTCCGGCGTTACCGAGCTCAATTAGCGCGCTCACGCGCTCCTCCGTCGTGGAAACGCCCGGCTCAAGAACTCGGCACAGCGCCTCGTCAAACGTCGTCAGCGTCATCATCGCGACGCATTTTGCCCTCTCATTTATCGCGCAAAGCAGGTCAATATCCCGCAGTATCCGCGCGGATTTTGTCAGAATTGACAGCCCAAAGCCGCAGCGCTCTATTACCTCAAGACAGCGCCGCGTGAGTTCAAGCTCCTCCTCCAAAGGTATATACGGGTCACACATTGACCCCGTTGCTATCATACACGGACTCCGCCGGGCGCGCAGCTGCGCCTCAAGTATGCGGTCCGCGCCGCGCTTTACCTCAATATCCTCAAAGCCGTGCTTAATCTGATAGCACACTGAGCGCGAGTCGCAGTAGATGCACCCGTGGGTGCAGCCGCGATAGAGGTTCATCCCGTTTTTCGGCGAAAGAATCGTCTTGTAATCGGCATAGTGCATGAATTCACCCGTCGTCGCGGTCAATAGGGAGGCGTTTTTCCGCAATATCACCGCGTTTTTCACTCTATTAGCATATGCTCCGCCCTGATTCTGCCACATGACGGCATGACTGTCAAGCTTTTTCACAAAAAATGCCGGGGCTTGCGGCGCGGTCACACCCGCGGGGAAAGATAAAACGCCGTCAATGCGGCGGCGCGCAAAAAATTGCGTCCCTTTTGCTTGCAATATCACCTGAATAGTTGTATACTGCCTGTGATTGATATATTTATGGAGGACGACATGCCTGGGTTTATCCACGACAACACTGACATAAAAATCCTGCTGCTCTACATCCTGAACCGACTGCCGGAGCCTGTCGGCTTTGACGCGCTTCTTGAGCTTGCGATGTGCGACGGCGGAATCACGTATTTTGACGTTACGCAGTGTCTGGATTCTCTTGTGAAAACCGGTCACGCGGAGGAGCTGTCCGGCGCTTACCGCGCGCTGGACAAAGGGCGGAGGGACGGCGGCGCAACGGAATCCGCGCTGCCGCTTTCTGTCAAGGTGCGCTGCGATAAGGGCGTTATGGAGCATATCGTCCGCTCCCGGCGGAGCGCGTCGATTGACACTGCGACCACTATACGCCGCCGCGGC
Organism: Oscillospiraceae bacterium; assembly: GCA_031280325.1. GTDB lineage: Bacteria > Bacillota > Clostridia > Oscillospirales > Oscillospiraceae > JAIRRO01. The sequence goes on along the minus strand of JAITGW010000162.1, from coordinate 659 downwards.
GGCTATACGGCGGAGCTTTGCCTGTCAGGCGACGGGGATGAGCTTATGAATCTGCGGCTGTATGCCGTGAGCGCTGAGCGCGCAGCGCAGCTTGAGAGTGAATTCAAGCTGCGCGCGGAAGAAATTTATGCGGAGATTGTCGGCGCGATCTTCCGGAACGTTTAGGAGAATAAATACGATGACGGAATCAAAAATCACCATTTGGAACCGAAACTTCATCTGTGTACTGCTTGCAAACTTCGGGCTTTGCATGGGTCACTACACGGTAAATCCGCTCGTCGCCGCTTATGCGCAGTTTCTCGGCGCAGGCGCCGGCGTAATGGGACTTCTATCCGGGATGTTTTTCGGCGTGGCTCTTGCCATGCGCCCCGTATCGGGACCCATGATCACAAAAATCGACAAGCGCCGGCTTACCGTGATGGTTTTCGCCCTCGGCGCGCTCGCCTGTCTTGGCTACGCCGCGTTTCAGTCCGTGGGAATGTTCGTCCTGTTCCGCTTTATAAACGGCGTGCAGTACAGCTTTGTCGGCTCCCTGCTCATGACCGTCGCGGGGGACAGTCTCCCCCCGGCAAAAATGGCGTCCGGTCTCGGCGTGTTCGGTGTTGGCGGCGCGGTTGGGATGTCGCTCGCCCCGGCGATAAGCATGTGGATACTTGAGC
>JAITGW010000140.1 GCA_031280325.1 Oscillospiraceae bacterium | reverse complement strand
GCGTTCCGTCGCGTATGAACATCGGTCAGGTGCTTGAAGTTCATCTTGGCTATGCCGCAAAGACGCTTGGCTGGAAAGTCGCGACGCCGATTTTCAACGGCGCGAACGAGCAGGATATTTGGGACACGCTCGCTGAAGCCGGTTTGCGGCAGGACGGGAAAAGCGTCCTTTACGACGGGCGCACGGGCGACGCGTTTGACAACCCAGTCACCGTCGGATACGTTTACTTCCTAAAGCTCCATCACCTGGTTGACGATAAGATTCACGCGCGCAGCACGGGACCGTACAGCCTTGTGACGCAGCAGCCGCTCGGCGGAAAGGCGCAGTTCGGCGGACAGCGCTTCGGCGAGATGGAGGTCTGGGCGCTTGAGGCTTACGGCGCGGCGTATACTCTGCAGGAGATTCTGACGGTCAAATCTGACGATGTGACCGGACGCGTGCGCACCTATGAGTCGATCGTAAAGGGTCACAACATTCCAAAACCCGGCGTGCCGGAGAGCTTTAAGGTTCTTGTAAAGGAACTGCAATCGCTTTGCCTCGACGTGCGCGTGCTTGACGAGCATGGCAACATGATTGAGCTTCAAAACGACGAGGACGAGGCTGATGATTTCCGCGAAGTCATCCGCGGCGGAGGTTCGTTCGGCGACAGCGAGAGCGAGGAGGAGCTGTCCTCCCGCGGGTATTATATCGAAACCGTCCCGGACGATGATGATTTGGGACTGGACGACGGCTTTGAGGGCGACGAGGACTTGCTTGACGACGAGCTTGGCGCAGACGCCGTTTTTGGCGCAGAGGATGAGGAGGGAGACGAATAAATGAGCTTTGCTCCGTTTGACGCAATTCAAATCGGTCTGGCATCCCCGGATATGATCCGCAAATGGTCGTGCGGGGAGGTTAAAAAGCCGGAAACGATCAACTACCGCACACTCAAGCCCGAGAGGGACGGCTTGTTCTGCGAAAAAATCTTCGGACCTACAAAGGACTGGGAATGCCATTGCGGAAAATATAAGAAAATCCGCTATAAGGGCAAGATCTGCGACCGCTGCGGCGTTGAGGTCACGAAATCAAGCGTGCGGCGCGAACGCATGGGTCATATCGAGCTTGCAGCCCCGGTGAGCCATATATGGTACTTCAAGGGAATTCCGTCCCGCATGGGACTTTTGCTTGACCTTACGCCGCGGGTGCTTGAAAAGGTGCTCTATTTCGCGTCGTATATCGTCATTGACCCCGGATACACACCCCTGCACAAATATCAGATTCTCACGGAAAAAGAGTACCGCGAGATGCGCGAGAAATATGAGGACGACTTCCGCGCCGGAATCGGCGCCGAAGCCGTGCGCGAGCTTCTTTCCGACATCGACTGCGAAGCCTTTGCGGAGCAGCTCAAAAACGAGGCTCGCGAAGCGTCCGGGCAAAAGAAAGCGAAGCTCATCAAGCGGCTTGAGGTTGTGGAGGCGTTCCGTCAGTCCGGCAATGATCCCAGTTGGATGATTATTGACATTCTGCCGGTTATCCCGCCGGAGATCCGCCCCATGGTACAGCTCGACGGAGGGCGGTTCGCCACGAGCGATCTCAACGATCTCTACCGCCGCGTAATCAACCGTAACAACCGCTTAAAGCGCCTTATCCAGCTTGCCGCGCCGGATATAATTGTCCGCAACGAAAAACGTATGCTTCAGGAGGCGGTTGACGCGCTGATTGACAACGGCCGCCGCGGACGCGCCGTCACCGGCGCGAATTCCCGCGCGCTCAAATCGCTGTCCGATATGCTTAAGGGCAAGCAGGGGCGCTTCCGTCAGAATCTGCTCGGCAAGCGGGTTGACTATTCCGGACGCTCCGTTATCGTCGTCGGACCTGACCTCAAGCTTTATCAGTGCGGCGTGCCAAAGGAAATGGCTGTCGAGCTGTTCCGTCCGTTCATCATGAAAAAACTCGTGGAGGAGGGCGTCGCGAACAACATCAAGTCCGCGAAAAAGAAAGTTGACCAGGGCACCAGCGAGGTTTGGGACGCGCTTGAGGAGGTCATCAGCGAGCACCCCGTCCTGCTCAACCGCGCGCCGACGCTTCACCGGCTTGGAATTCAGTCGTTTGAACCGATTCTCGTCGAGGGGCGCGCCCTAAAGCTCCATCCGCTTGTATGCACGGCGTATAACGCGGACTTTGACGGAGATCAGATGGCGATTCACGTCCCGCTTTCGGCTGAATCGCAGGCCGAGGCGCGCGTTCTCATGCTCTCGGCGAACAACCTGCTCCATCCAAAGGACGGGCAGCCCGTTACGGTTCCGACACAGGACATGATTTTAGGCGCGTATTACCTCACGTTCGAGCGTGCCGACGAGATTGGCGCCGGCAAGAGCTTTTCGACGCCGAGCGAAGCGCTTATGGCGTATCAAAACGGCGACGTTCAGATTCACGCGCCGATACGGGTGCAGGTAGAGCGCGTTATTGACGGAAAGACGCAGACGCGCCTGACTGACGCCACCGTCGGGCGCATTATCTTCAACGAGCAGATCCCGCAGGATCTGGGCTTTGTCGACAGGACTGATCCCGAGCATATGTTCGATTATGAGATCAGCTTCCGCACCCGAAAAAAAGAACTTGAGCAGATCATCAAGCGCTGTATCACGCGCCACGGCTTTGCGCGCAGCGCGGAGGTGCTTGACAACATCAAATCTCTCGGCTTCCGCTATTCCACGCGCGGAGCGGTCACGATTTCGATCGCGGACATGACCGTTCCGGATGAGAAGCGCCGCCTCATCGGAGAGACGGAGCAGAAAGTCGTGGAGATCGAGCGCCAGTACCGCCGAGGCTGGATAACCGATGATGAGCGTTATCGCCTTGTCGTGCGCGAGTGGGAAAAGACGACAAAGGACGTTACCGACGCCCTCCAGCAGACGCTTGACGAGTTCAATCCGATATTCATGATGGCAAATTCCGGAGCGCGCGGCTCTATGAACCAAATCCGTCAGCTCGCGGGAATGCGCGGGCTTATGGCGAACACCGCGGGCAAGACGATCGAAATCCCGATAAAGGCGAACTTCCGCGAGGGGCTTACCGTGCTTGAATACTTTATCTCGTCCCGCGGCGCGCGCAAGGGACTTGCGGATACTGCGCTGCGCACGGCGGACTCCGGCTATCTGACGCGCCGTCTGGTGGATGTTTCGCAGGACGTTATCATACGAGAGCAGGACTGCGGCACGCACGAAGGCATAATGGTTTCCGCAAATCCCGACGATCCG
>JAITGW010000059.1 GCA_031280325.1 Oscillospiraceae bacterium | reverse complement strand
CGTTGCTTGGAAGCTCGATTTATCTCGCGCTGATCACCGGCGAGGTCATGAGCTTTAAGCTGCCGATCGTGACATATGTGCTGAAAGAATTCAACGCCGCGCCGGGCTCGGAGGAGGCTGACTGCCTCTCGGCGATCGCGGTAAGCCTTGCGACGCTGCTGCTGCTCGCGCTGATCACTTTATGCGTCGTTTTGGTTGTGCCGCTCACACCGCTGCTCACAGGCGAGGCTGCGGGAATCATCTCGGCAAACACCTCCTCCGCGCTTTTCGGCGTACTCGCAACCTCGGCGCTTGGACGTCGGCTTCCGGGCGGATATACGGCAAAGGGGCGGCTGCTGGGACTTGTCGCGCCGGTAATATTCGTTGCGCTGGTGATAATTTTCGACAAACAACTCTCTGTCCTGCTTGGGCTTGACGCCGCGCTTGGTTATCACGGAAGCGGCGTTATCATGTCGGCGTATTCCGGCGCGGTCATCATACTCACGATACCGATCACGTATTTCAGCACAAGGCTGCTGTACCGCCGCGGCGCAATCACGCTGACAGAGCTGCGCCACGGCGATGCGATCTCGCGCTAGCTCCCGAGCGGCAAGGGGATATGCTCCTCGGTAACGCAATCCTCTAAAATTTCCCTCACCTGATAGGGCGGCACGGCGTTTTTTGAAATCAGGCGCAGAAGGCGCACAAGCCGCGCCCTGTCACGGGTGATGTCGGGCATCGAAAACACCCTGGCGTTGTTGTAAAACATAACGACGCCCCATGAGATATGCCTTTTCCCATCGTCGCCCGTTACATGAGCGCCGCTTAAAAGGAGATAATACCGCTCCTTTTTGAGCTTTGAATACTTAATTGAATATACCATACTTATCATCCTTTCCGTTTGTACTTATAAATACAGTATACCTCCTTTGAATTTCGCGCGACACACCCCAAATTGCGCCAATTTCTTGCTTTTTTATTATTTCTTTTCCATATTGTTTTGCTCGCTTCAATGTTTTGAACGGTTTTCTGAGGGGAACCGCGATCCTTGCAGTTTTCACTCAGCGCTGTCCCGTCACTCCTCTTTTCATTTTCAGCGGCTGCGACCGCCGCTCTTGCAGCTAATACGCGGGGAGAGGGCACACGCCCTCTCCCCTCTTCTAACGCGCTCCAAAATATCGGAATTTACAGCGCAAACTGAAATCAATGCAATTATTTCATCGAGTATTTAATTTTCCTCAGCCTTTTGTACACTCCCGGCAGCGCTGTGGAGCCAATGCGCTTCGCGCCCACGACTCCGTGGTGATACGCCCCGGCGAGCACACCGATCAGCCCTCGGGGATACAGCGGCGAGAGAATCCGGCGGTCAAGCCGCGCCTCAAGCCGCGCGGCGCGGGCAGCGTCCGCCAGTTCGAAGATTTTGCGGTACTTGCGGATGAGTCTGTGGAACGCGTAGCGCGCATAAATTATGTCGCGCTTGGGATAATTCGGCATACGCAGCTGTACGCGGTCCGTGAGCTTGACCGCGGGGTCGAGAAAGCCACCGGCCTCGCTGATGTCCCGCAGCTCCGTCGCGGGATATGGGAAGAAAAAGCTGACCACCTCGCTGTCCGCGCGCAGCCGCGCGTTGAGCTTCGCCGTTTCAAGCGTAAGCTCAAGCGTCTCATGCGGCAAGCCGATTATATTATAGGTGTATACGCGCACGCCGTTTGCTTTCAGCCAGCCGGCGACCCTTATGATGTGGTCGTTGTTCATCACCCGGTGGAGATACTTCTTGCGGAAGTCCTCATTGCCGTTTTCAAGCCCGATTGTGACAAGGTAGCAGCCGCAGCCAGCCAGGGTTTTGCACATCTCCTCGTCCATGTGGTCAAAGCGCAGGTTGCACGTGAATTTGAGGTTGATCCGCTTTTTATACAGCGCCATAAACGGATAGAACCACTCCGTAAACATATTTAGTATGGCGTCGTTAAAGTTGAGATACTTGATGTTCGGATCCTTTTGCACGACGCGCTCAAGATATTCGATGGCGTTTTCCGGAGTGCGGAAGCGCGAATAGTGCTTTTTATCCTCATACTGGTTGCGCATCTGCGCGTTCGCGCAGTACGTGCAGGAGTACAGGCAGCCGCGGGAAACGATAACCTCCGCCGTGTTGATTCTGTTGCTCTTGAGATTTTTATAGTCGAACAAATCAAGATCGGGAAACGGCAGCTCGTCCAGGTCGAGCAGATACGGGCGCATGGGGTTGCGGATAACGGAGCCGTCCGCCTCCCGGAACCAAAAACTCGGCAAGGTCTTGTCAAACTCTCCGTTTTTGTCGAGGCTGTTTATAAGATCGCGCGTCGTAAGCTCGCCCTCGCCCCGGGAAACAATGTCAACGCCGGGGATCGCGATAACCTCCTCCGGCGCGAGCGTCGGGTGGTAGCCTCCGCAGATCACGGGAATATCCCGCAGCGCTTCGTCAAGCCATGCGAGCTGCTCCTTTGCGCAGTTCATGATGGTCGTGCGCAGCGAAAAGCCGATAACGTCGGGCGAAAACCCGCGGATTTTATCCAGAAATTCCTGCCGTTCGGGCATATACGTCTGGTGATAGAGGCTGACTCTGTGTCCGCTCGCCTTGAGCGCCGCTGAAATCGACGCAATCCCCTCGCTGTAGTTGCCGGGGATCGTGCGTATCGTTTTGGAATCCTCCAGAAAGTCGGGATATACAAACAGAAAATGCACTGACATTAGGCTCTATTTCTCCTTTCCGCGCGAAAATCGCGGCTTGTCGCCTGCTTTGCGCGGGACTAAGTTCATATTTCAAAGGTAATACTACCCAGATTAAGCATATATTATCATTTTTTTCGCCGCCTGTAAAGCAAGGCTTTGCCGCTATATCACAAGCCGCGCGATATTATACGCCGCAAATGAAGTTATCCAAGCGGCGCCAATCTGCCACGCGGCAAGAGCGGCGGTCCATTTCGCGCTGTTCATCTCGCGGTAAACCGCCGCCATCGCGGCGACGCACGGCACATACAGTAATATGAATACCAAAAACGAAAACGCGCTTGCGGGAGTGAAGCCCGTCATCGCGCCCGCCACAGCGCCGGCTCCCGCCGAGAGCGAGAAGCCGTAGAACATCGCAATCGACGCGACGACTGCCTCCTTTGCGATAATCCCCGTCAATATCGCGACGGACGCTTGCCACGCGCCAAAACCAAGCGGACGAAAAACAGGCGCGAAAAATCCGCCGATCCTCGCAAGAACTGAGCTTGACATGTCAGCTGTGTAAATAAGGCGCGTGTCGAAGCTCTGCAAAAACCACAGGACAACGCTCATGATCAGAATGAGCGTTCCGGCGCGGACGATAAACCCGCGGACGCGTTCCCACACATGCATTGCGACAGAGCGCGGCGACGGTATACGGTACGGCGGAAGCTCCATGACAAACGCCGCCGGCTCACCGCGGAAGAGCGTACACTTGAAAATCAGCCCGGAGATTATGCCCAGAGCCATGCCAAGCAAATACAGCAAAAATATCACGACGCCCGCCCGGCGTCCGAAAAACGCGGCGGCGATAAGTCCGTACACCGGGAGCTTGGCAGAGCAGGACATGAACGGAATGAGCATGATCGTCATCCTGCGGTCTTTTTCGTTTTCCATCGTCCGCGAGCCCATAATCGCCGGTACGGAGCAGCCGAAGCCCATGAGCATCGGTATAAACGCCTTGCCGGACAGCCCAAAGCGCCGCAGCAGGCGATCCATAATAAACGCGGCGCGCGCCATATAGCCCGTGTCCTCAAGGATTGACATACATAAAAACAGAAGCGCGATCTGCGGCAAAAACGTCAGTACGCCGCCGACGCCCGCGATTATTCCGTCACACACAAGCGCAGTCAGCCATTGCGCGACATTTAAGTCCGCAAGCCAGAGAGAGAAAAGCTCCCCCGCGCGCTCCATGGCGGCGCCGACCCAATCGGACAGAAAAGATCCTGCAGGTCCGAAGGTAATGCTGAACATTACAAGCATCATGAGCAAAAACAGGGGCACCGCGAAGATTTTATGCGTCGCCACGCGGTCGATCGCCTCACTGCGCTTTGCCGCCTTGGACTTTCCGCCGCGCCGCGCGGCAGCCGCCACAACGCTTTCTATAAACTGATACCGCGCGTTTGCCACAAGCGTTTCGCTGTCGCCGAGTCCGCCGCCAAGCTCCTCAAACTCCGCGACGATCGCGGAAAGCTCCTCCCGTTCTCCGCGTGTGAGGGACAGCGCCTCTTCCACAGCAGCGTCTCCCTCAAGCAGCTTGATTGACGTCCAGTGCGCGGGAAGTCCCGCCTCGTGCGCCTTGTCATGGATTACCGCGTCGATCCGATGGTGGATCATGTGTGTGAAATCATCGTAAAGATCGTCCGGCTCGACGGTAAAGCCGATGTGCATCTGCCGGTGCGCCGTGTAAAGAAGCTCTTCAATATTCTCACCTGTTCTGGCGGAAATCGGCACAACGGGAATACCAAGCTTTTGCGCGAGAGCTGCGTGGTCAATCGCGTCGCCCGCGGCGCGAATCTCATCCATGAAGTTGAGCGCGACGACCATCGGTCGCTCAAGCTCAAGCATTTGAACGGTGAGATATAGGTTGCGCTCTAAATTCGTCGCGTCAACGATGTTTATAATCGCGTCGGGCGGCGCGGCGCCCGCGGCTCCGAGAATATAGTCGCGGGCGACGATCTCCTCCATGCTGTACGGCGAGAGGGAATATACGCCGGGGAGGTCAACAATCGTAATTTCATGGCGATCCAAAGCCGCCTCGCCCTCTTTTTTTTCGACGGTGACTCCGGGCCAGTTGCCGACGGATTGGTTCGAGCCTGTAAGCGCGTTGAACAGCGTCGTCTTGCCGCTGTTCGGGTTCCCCGCGAGGGCAATGCGCATTTTCGGCTCTCGGTCGTGTGCCGCAGGGTCATACGCGTGCGAGTGCGCATCCATCTCATGCTCGTGCGCCAGGCGCATACGGCGTCGGGTCTCCGGGTCAAGCTCGCGCGGGACAAAGTAGCTCGTACTCCTATGACGACGCCGCGCGGAAGGGAGGTCGCCAATGGTGATCTGACGCAAATCCTCCTTGCGTATCGACAGGTCATACCCGCGCACCGAAACCTCCACCGGGTCGCCGAACGGAGCGATTTTGCGCACATAAATCGTCGTCCCCGGCGTGAGTCCCATGTCAATAAGGCGGCGCTTCAGCGCACTCTTGCGGTTGCCCACCGAGAGTATTACCGCCGACTGTCCCGGAGAGAGGGCTTCAAGCGTTTTGTATTCGGTCAAATCCGCCCCCTCCTTCTAGCGCGCGACAAATCGGCTGATCAGAAGCATTATCCCGTACAGCACGGGCTGGTGCGCAAGATAAATCCAGAGAGCGCGCCGCCCGATTTTCGGCAAAATCGGTGTGGTGAAATTATAGAAGCCGCGCGGCAGCTTCCCGTCTCGGATATATCCGCCCGAAAGCACTCCCGCCGCAAACAGGAAAATCCATGGAAAAAGCGGGAAATAGTCCCCAGTGACGAATTCCTGCGTATACAGTCCAACCGGAAAAAGCCACGAGACGGAAACGGGATTCAAAACCGTCATCGCGACCGCGCTCGCCGCTGTGAGAAGCGCACATACGATGAGCGGCGCGAGCGGCTTTTGAATCCGCTCCGCGTATTTTACGAGGATCGAGGAGAGCAGCATACACACAGCGAGCAGGTGCAGCACACCGAAATATATCGGATCTCCGGCGAAATATGAGACGATTGAGACAATCACGGCGGCAAGCGCGCAAGCAAGTCCGCGTCTCAGGTTGCTGCGCGAGAAACGGGACGACACGCCGGCGAGCGCGACGAACACACCGGCGAAAATATAGTGCAGCACGGCGAAAACGGGATTCCAATACAACCAAAACGGCGCGCCCAAAAGCGCAAAAGCGTCATACAGCGCGTGGTGGATAACCATGAGTATAACGGCAAGTCCGCGCAGCGCGTCAATCGCGTCGATTCTGCGTTTTTCGGTCATACGTTAAAGCGGAACGTGACAATATCCCCGTCGCGCATGATATATTCCTTGCCCTCAGAGCGGATCAGCCCAAGGTCACGCGCCGCCGCCATCGTTCCGCTTGATTTAAGGTCGGCAAAGGAAATTGTTTCGGCGCGTATAAACCCGCGCTCGAAATCAGAGTGAATCTTCCCCGCGGCCTGCGGCGCGCGCGTCCCGTGCCGAATCGTCCACGCGCGGCATTCGTCGCTTCCCGCGGTGAGAAAAGAAATCAGTCCCAGCAGGGAGTACGACCGCTCGATAAGGCGGTCAAGCCCCGACGCCGATATGCCAAGCTCCTCAAGAAACATCGCACGCTCCTCTTCCGGAAGCTCGGAAATTTCCTTTTCAGTCTTGGCGCAAATCGGCAGAACCTCGCTTCCCTCAGCAGCAGCAAGCTCAAGCACGGCGTTGTAGTACGCGTTATCGGCGTATCCGCCGGCAAACGCCGATTCGTCTAAATTCGCGGCATAAATCACGGGCTTTGCGCTGAGCAGCTCTGCCTGATGCAGAATCTCCGCGCCGTCCTCGTCAAGCTCAATGCCGCGCGCGGATTTCCCCTCATCGAGACGCGCCTTTATTGCCTCCAACGCCTCAATCTCGCGCAAAATTTTCTTGTCGCCGCTTTTTGCGGTCTTGCGCGCCCGGTCAAGCCTGCGCTCCAGCGTCTCAAGATCGGAGAGAGCAAGCTCGAGGTTTATTATCTCAATGTCGCGCTTCGGAT
>JAITGW010000208.1 GCA_031280325.1 Oscillospiraceae bacterium | reverse complement strand
TCGACGCGCTGATCAGCCGGGTCAATGCCACCAGCGAAAATGTGGACATAGAATGGAAAATCTGACGGGCACAGCGCCCGTCAGATACGTGGGATTAGATTATGCCCTTGTAAACTTTGTCTTATCAAGAACAGCATAATACCTCTCCCGCGTTTGTCAATACCTTTTTCGGAATTTGGAAAAATTTATTTTTCTCCAGCGGCACTGCCGCAGCCCTTCTGACTGCGCCTCAAATTATTTCCGTTTCATTACAATCCCCCGATTCCGGCATTAACCCAAATTAACGGCAAATGCTAATCACACCTGCACAAAAGGAGTGATTAGCATAAAAGCCGTTATCTTAGCCGGAGGGCGCGGAGCGCGCCTTCGCCCGCTGACAGACAACATACCGAAACCCATGGCTCCCCTCGGAGGACAGCCCGTCCTCGCCCATGTAATCACAAATCTCGCCCGCGCCGGCGTGACGGATGCGCACGTCGCGCTGCAATATATGCCGGATAAAATCCGAGACTGGTTCGGCGACGCCTTTGGCGGCGTCGAGCTGCACTATCACGTCGATGGCGTGCCGCGCGGGACTGCCGGCGCCGTACGCGATTGCATGAAATTCCTTGGAAGCGAGCCGTTTCTCGTCGTCTCCGGCGATTGCGTATGCGACTTTAATCTCGGAGAACTCAGCTCATTCCATCGCGAGCATGAAGCGGAACTGACCGTGGCTCTCTATAAAACCTCTGACCCGACGGAATACGGCGCCGTCGTCACAGACGAGACGGGACGTATAACACTCGTGCGCGAAAAGCCCGCGTGGGAGCGCGTCGTGACGGATTCGATCAACACCGGCATGTATATGGTTTCGCCGGAGCTTCTGCACATCATTCCAGAGAGTGGTGACTTCGATTTCGCGCGGGATTTGTTCCCGCTGCTGCTCTCCGAAAAGCGCCGCTTTTTCGCCGTCGAGCTCCCCGGATATTGGCGCGACATTGGCTCTCCGGAGTCATATCGGCAGTGCGCCGAAGATTGGGAAAACGGAAAAATCCGCCTGAAAAAGCGCCATATTCTCGCTGGAATCCTGGGACGTGACCACGACAGGCAGACTCCCTGCTTCGACCTGTCCCTGCAATCGGAGCCTTCTCCGGAATTCACTTTGCCGGGCGTTATCACACTGAAAAATCCCGTGTCGTATCCCGCGCTGCTCCGGCTCGCGTCATCGTGCGCGCGCTTCCGCGTTGTCGGCGTCGGCGCAAACGGATCGCGCCGAGTATGCGCCGCGGCGTCGCTTTTCTGCGCCGGAATCTCGGCATACGGCGGCGACTGCGTCCGCACTGACGCCGAAAACCGCGCAATATCAAGCTTCAGCGCGCGCCTGTATTCCTTCCCGCTGACGGTTTTCATCTCCGAATCTCAGGATGCGGTTGTGCTCTATTTCCGCGACAAATTCGGCGCGCCGATCTCCCGTGAGGCGGAACGCAAAATCTTAGGCGCTCCGGCGCAGAATCAGATCCCCGGCACACTGACGGAAATCACCGGCACAACGCCGGCCTACAACGCATGGCTGATTAAGCAGCTTCGCGACATTGACTCCTCCGCCGCGTCTGCAGAGCTTTTGCCGCTCTTTTCCGTCTCCTCCGACGGAACAAGCGTCTCCGCTGCCACAGAGAGCGGTGCGCACCTTGATCATGACCGCTTGCTGCTGCTTTGCACAATGCTTGACCTGAAGCTTGGGCGGCGCGAATTCCCGCTGCCTCCTGACATGCCCGAATGCACCCTGCGCCTCATCACGACCTATGGTCGCAAGATAAGCGCCGGTCACGCGCGCGGATTCCTGCCGTGGGCGCACGACGCGCGGCTGCTCTCCCTGCGCATATCGGCTTATCTCAAAAAGCGCGGGACGACACTGGACAAACTCCACGAGGAAGCGCCGGATTTCGCCCGTACCGAGATGAAAATCCCTGTCTCGCACGGTCGCGCGGAGGTTATGCGCGCGCTTACCTCGGCGCTTGGCACGGAAGCCGCTGGCGAGCTTGGACTCACGCTCCGCCCCGGGGGCGGAGTTGTGCGAGTGTGTCCGTCCCGCGCCGCAAGCGAGCTCAGCGTCGTGAGCGAGGCGAGTGACCCCGCCGCCGCCAAAGCGCTGGCTGCGCGGGTCGAGGCGCAGATAAAGCAGCTCGACAGCGCGGACGCGCGGCAATAAGCTCGCGCCGCGGCGCAAAAAGTCAGCGCTATAAATATACAACAAAGCTCTCCGCCAATTTTACGGAGAGCTTTGCGTTACACAAGCACCTTTTTCAGCCGCGCAAATCTTGGCAGTCCGTTTTCCGTAACGCGCGGCGGCTCACCGTTCACAAGCGGCAGCGCGTAATCAATAAATTCCCGCGTGACGTAATTCCCATCGGCATTTATCCACTCGCGCGGAACCTTTTTTTCACGGTTAGCGGCTGCTGTGAGCGGCATAAGCGCGGCCGCAAAACTATATCCGCCCTCCCGCGAGGCGTTGATCGCAGCCATTTTGCCGCTCTCTCCCGCGATTGCGGATTTCACGGCAAATTCGCCTACCGCGATCGCCTCATCGACATCCGTTTTCGACGCGCAGTGCGCCGCGCATCGTTGAAGAAGGCTAAGCTCAATCCCGCGCGTTTTAACGTCCAGGCGCTGCTTTACAACGCCGCAGAGCATATTCGCAAGGCCGCCGAGCTGTGCGTGCGCAAAGCCGTCGGTAAACGACTGCTCAGCCTCCGACACAAACGTGCCATCGGAATAGGCAACCCCTTCCGACACCGCGACGAGGCATTTTCCGGTGCCGTCGTACACGCGTCCAACGTCAGAGAGAAATTTATCCATGTCAAACGCCGCCTCCGGAAGATATATCAAATCCGGCGCGGCGCCGGATATTTCGGCAAGCGCGGCAGCGCCGGTCAGCCATCCGGCGTGGCGTCCCATCATCTCGACGATAGTCACCGACGGCGTGTTGTACACGCGGTTATCCATGCAAATCTCCGCCACGCTTGTCGCGATATACTTTGCGGCGGAGGCAAAGCCGGGGCAGTGATCCGTTCCGACAAGGTCGTTGTCAATCGTCTTTGGCACGCCGATAACACGGCAGTCATAGTCGTTCCGAGCAAAGAAACGCGACACTTTTTCGCAGGTGTCCATAGAATCGTTGCCGCCGTTGTAGAAAAAATAGCGCACATTATATTTGCGGAACGTATCAAGGATTTTTATGTAGTCACTCTCATCATCATCGGGGTCGCGCAGCTTGTGCCGGCAGGAGCCGAATGCGCTTGACGGCGTTTGCGGCAAAAGCGCAAGCTCATCGGGATCCTCCGAGCCGATGTCGAACATCTCGCCAGCCATAACGCCGACGATCCCGTGCCGCGCGGCGTATACATTCGTGATTTCATCTGACGCGAGCGCCGCGCGTATCACGCCGTAAGCGCTCGCGTTAATAACGGCAGTAGGCCCGCCGGACTGCGCAAACACACACGCGCCAATCAGTTTTTCCGCCATAAATTCATTCCTCACTTGCCGTTTTCATTCATTCTATGCCTGCCGGAGAGCAAAAATCAATTTCTGTTATCCTGTACCCGCGCGGTTTTTTTCTCGCTGCGCGGCAGTACGCCAAGCGGCACCGCGCTTGGTATCACAGTCAGCCCCACGCGGCTTTTGAACATGCTTCGCACGGTATGCTCCATTGCGTCCTGCTCAAAGCCCGGATCCGTCTCGAACACCAGCGTCATCTCGTCCTTGCCGGAAACGCGGTTTATCTGAATGCGGTACTCGCTCGACACTCCGTCAATATCTCTCAGCACATCCTCCACCTGTCCCGGATAAATGTTCACGCCCTTCACCTTTATCATATCGTCCGTGCGTCCGATAAGCGTATCGATCCGCGTGTTTTCGCAGCCGCATTCACAAACTCCGGGAATAATGCGCGTCAAATCGTGCGTGCGATAGCGGATGAGTGGCGCGCCCTCCTTTTGCAGCGTCGTGATGACAAGCTCTCCCCACTCTCCGTCGGGCAGATTTTTGCCGGTTTTCGGGTCAATAATCTCCATGTAGATATAGTCGTCAAAGCAGTGCATTCCCGCGTCGCAGCGGCAGGCGATGCCGATTCCCGGCCCGTAAATCTCCGTCAGCCCGTAAATGTCGTACAGCTCGATTCCAAGCTGACCCGAGATACGCCGGCGCGTCTTTTCGCCCCAGCGCTCCGAGCCGATCACGCCCTTTTTGAGACGAATCCGATCACGTATCCCGCGCCGCTCAATCTCCTCCGCCAGCAGCAGCGCGAACGACGATGTGGCGCAAAGCACTGTAGATTCAAGGTCGATCATCATTTTTATCTGCTTTTCCGTGTTCCCCGGACCCATGGGAATAACCATAGCGCCAAGCAGCTCCGCGCCGAGCTGAAAACCGATTCCGGCAGTCCACAGTCCGTACCCGGGTGTGACGTGGATGCGATCCATGCTTGTAATTCCCGCCATTTCATAGCACCGCTTGAACATTACCGCCCAGTCGTCAATGTCCTTTTTAGTGTATGGAATTATAATCGGCGTTCCCGTCGTGCCCGACGAGGAGTGTATGCGGAGAATCTCCCTCTCTGGCACGGCGGAAATTCCAAGCGGATATACGTCGCGCAGCTCGCTCTTCGTCGTAAACGGCAAAGCCTCAAACTCGCCCTGCGGGTCGCAGCTTCCAAGTCGCGCGCCCTTCAGCTTTCGCTTATAAAATCCGCCCTCCACTTTCGATAAGCGCTCCAGCTGCGCGCGCAGCATCTCCAGTTGCGTTGCATCCAGCTTCATTTTTTTGCCTCTCTCATTTCTCTGTATTTGTTTGTATATTTATTCTTAATTGCCGTATATATCATCGACAGCGCCGCCGTTGGAACAAGCGCAAACGCGAACACCCACAAAAACCTTGTTGAAAAGCGCCCGAGGGCGTGATATTTGTCATATTGCATGGCAATATAAATCGACAGCGGATGAGCGAGATAAATATAGAACGACGCGCCGTGGAACAGCCGGAAAAATCCATCTAGCCTCCCGAATTTAACCCGCAGGCACAGCGTCACGGCAAGAATCGTCTCCGCAATCGCGGCAAGCGCCCGGACATATTCAACAGCCCACAGCGCCCTGACATAATAGCCTCTCGCCCACACCGCGGCATATAGCGCGATCACCGCGGCGCACGCCGCCGAAACCGCAAGCGTATTATCGCGCAAAAACGCGGCGGTACGCTCTGCGTTCAGCGCGAAATACGTGCCTATGACCCAATACGCGATATAATACGCAAACACGGTATTCCATTGCAGGATCCCCGGGAATTTACGCGCCAGAGCGATGAGCAAAAATTGCAGCGCCAGCGCCGCCGGAATTCCAGCCCGTGCCGGGATTGCCCGCGCCGCGCGGAGTATCAGCGGCGCAAGCAGATAGAACTGCATAATCATAAGTACAAAGTATAGATGCGCAACGAGATCGCCGCGCAGGAGATATCCGAAAAAGTCCGAAAACGACAACGGATAGCTATACATCGGCGTATACACAAAATACAGAAAATATACGACGCACCACAGAACATACGGTAAATACACGCGCAGAACGCGCCCCCATATATATGGGAAATAGGCGCGTTTTTTCATGCTCATCGCGTATTTAAGCCCGGCCGTGAACACAAACCCCGGAACCGAAAACGCGATTATCCGCCGAAGCATATACAGCAGGTCATGCGGGATATTCTCGCCCGGCGTTAGTGCGGGCGCCGTATTGGCATAGCTGTGTATGGCGATGATGACGACGCACAATATAAGCTCAAACAGCGTTATCGCGTCGCGTATATTAGGCGCGGCCTCCCCGCGCTCCGCAGAGGGGTGCGGCGGTACGGCACGCCGCTTCT
>JAITGW010000203.1 GCA_031280325.1 Oscillospiraceae bacterium | reverse complement strand
CAAGGATTTTTCCGCCCTGAGCGCGGAAAGAAACGTCGTCCAGCGCCCGAACGCCGGGATACATTTTGCTTATGCCCCGAAATTCAAAGGACTTTTCCATTCGTTCACCCGCCTAACATTTATTTTCTTTGTGCCAATGGAAGCTTTATCAAATCGGCGGCTGTGCCGCCGAGCCGCAAATTTCCCGCCGAAGCGTGAGCTGCGGCATTGCCCGGTGTCCGAGTAAGGGGCAAAAGCGCCGGAGAGGACTCTGCCCGGACAAGCTGAAAAGCGGCATGGGCGGACTGTGCCGCCCATGCCACAAGACTGATTGGCTTACGGCTGTTTGTACTCGGGAGGAACCTCGGTGATGATCGCGGTGAACGCGTCCGGATCGGGGTTCACACCCTCGCCGTCGTACGGATACGCGGTTGCGTGGGCGTATTGGTCAGTCCACTCAAGATAGTCCTTATATGTCTCATGCGTGAGCCAGACTGTCGGCAGGCGCAGCTGCGAATATGTATGATCGTCCACGCCGTGATCGTCCCATTTCACCCAGCTCGGCCAGATGCTGTCAGGCGTGACCCAACCCTGGAGATATGCGTACACGGCGCCGATAATCGGCTCTGCGTACAGGTTTTGCGCGGTGAACAGGGCATAGCGGAAAGAATCCTGCTTGCCGGCGTCCCACTGAACCTGAAGGGAGGAGCCGCCGAATGTCACGACGCAGGAGGTATCTGTCAGACCCTGGGTTGCGATAACGGAGGCGGCTGCCTGGGCAAGGTCGTCGATCAGACCGACAACGAGCCAGTGCTTATACTGGTCGTTGGTGGAGATGATCGGGGTGGCGGCGTCAAGTCCGCCCTGGAGGTTAAGGCCGGTGGAAACGGCGTCCGCCTCGAAGAAGTTGTCAAGGCTGCCGGTTTCGTTGAGCCACACCTCACGCGCGCCGATAACGCGCTCCGCAAGCGGGGGAGAGGAGGAGAAGTTGAAGCACAGGAAGCCAACCTCGCTCCACGGAAGATCCGGGAAATTCTCTTTCTTCCACTCGATGAGCTTAATGGCCTGCTGCGCGCCGGCGTCAAAGTTGTCGAAGCCGACATAGGGGTTGATCAGGTTGCCGCCGATGGGGATACCATCGCCGCTCTCGCCGTCGCGGGGGGGAGCCATCTGGGACATCCACTTAACCTCGGGATACTTGGAGATAAGGGCGCGGACAGCTGGGAAAACCGTCGTGTCCGGGTCAAGGATAAACGCCGTCACACCGTCGTCAAGCGCGGTCTGAAGCAGGTCAAGGAAGACGTTAGAGTCGCCGCCGGCTGTAAGGAAGCCGTACCACTCCATGCCATAGTAGGGAGCCCAGTGCTCATAGGCGACCGCGGACTGCGCGTAGAGGAAGCTGTTCTCGGTTGCAAGGTAAGCGACCTTCGCGGAGAACGTGCCGCCGCGCGTGTAGTCAAAATCGCGGTCATAGTGGGCGATCGTGTCGGCGTTCATTGTGCCGTCATCGTTGGCGTTGGGATACGCCTTGTCGCCGGGGGGAGGCGGAGTGTCATCGCCGCCGCTGTTGTCGGGCGTGGGCGACGGCGAAGCCGGCGGTGGCGTGTTTCCGCCTTCGCTTGGCTTGCAGGCGACGATGGTGAAAACCATGCAAAGGACAAGCAGAATCGCAAGTGCTTTTTTCATTTTCTTTTCTCCTTAAACTTAGAATATTTTTGCCCTTTCGGGAGAACGACATTGAAAACCGCTCTGAAAAATTTGCGGCGGGTGGGCTCCGCCCGCCGTTTGGCTCACAAAGCGCGGTATCATTGCGATGATAATCGCAATGCAAAGGCACGTGCCTTTGATTTTTCTGATTGCTAAATCGGAGTAAAGAGCTATTACAAAAATATTATGCGCGCATCAGTCCGCTTAACAATTTGCTAAAGCATATCATCTTGTCGAAGCATTGTCAACAAAAACCGATTCGCGTCGGGATAAATATTGGGCGAATTGACGATAGAGTGAGAAAAACTTATTTCCTCGCGGGAAAGATTGCGCCGCAATGCGTTATTCAGTAATTTATACAGGCGGCGGCAATGCCGTGTGAGCAGAGCAGTGGTTTTTCGCCGTTTTTCGCGCTTAAATTTGTGCATTTCGGCAATAATAAGCTCCGGCGCGATATATTATAAAATTTGATAGTAATGCAGTGCTGTAGCAATGTAATGCGCGGCGCGCGGAAAAATTCGCGCAATTTTTGAGATTGCCTATTGCAATGCGCAAAAATGTATGATAAATTGGAATGTGGTTCCGAATTTTGGCGCGGAGGAATGAGCATGGGCAGGGATATATCGGGATATAACACGCGTCAGGGAGAGGCAGTTTTGGCGTTTTTGCGCGCACGGCCGCAGGAGTATATCACAGCGGCGCAGATCAGCGAACACCTGTCGCGCGCCGGCGACGGCGTCGGGCGGACAACGGTCTATCGTCAGCTGTATAAGCTTGCGAAATCGGGAGCGGTGCGGCGATTTGTTGCGGACGGCGTTGCCGGCGCGCGCTGGAAATACGTTCCGGAGGAGCGGCGTGCGCGCGGAGGAGTTCATCTCAAGTGTGATATTTGCGGCGGTATTGTTGATCTGAGATGCGACACCGTAAGCGTTATATCAAAGCATATATTCGAACGGCACGAGTTCCGTATTGACGATGCGAAAACGGTATTCTACGGCAAGTGCGGCAAATGTATGAGAGAGGAGAACCGCGGATGAGGAAGCTTTTGCGGCGGCGCGCGGGGATTTTTACGCTTGCTGCCGCGCTGACGCTTGCGGCTGCGGGCTGCTCGCGCTTTCCAAAGCCTCCGACGGAGGGGGGAGAGCTCTTGATTGTTGCGGCGTCGTTTCCCTCGTATGATCTTGCGCGCGCCGTCGGCGGCGGGCGCATTGAGTTTGACATGCTGCTGCCGCCCGCCGCGGAAAGCCACGCTTTTGAGCCGACGGCGCAGGATATTCTGCGCATATCGGAGTGCGACGTGTTTGTCCGAACGGGCGGGGAGAGCGAGGCGTGGGCGGACAGGCTGCTTGACGCCGCCGATACGTCCGGCGTTACGGTGATTTCGCTCATGGACTGTGTTGACGCGGTCACAGAGGAGCTTGTCGAGGGTATGCAGGCGGAGCATGAGGATAAGGCGGAGCTTGACGAGCACGTTTGGACAAGTCCGCGGAACGTGAAGATCATTG
>JAITGW010000173.1 GCA_031280325.1 Oscillospiraceae bacterium | reverse complement strand
CGCTCCGCGCCGGTCAGGCGTTTTTGCGGCTCGACCCCGTTCTGGAGCGTAACAATCTTGCGCGGATCCGTACCCAAATCCACAAGATTTTCATAGCATGCGGGGGATATTGCGATTATCACGTCGGAAAATAAGCTGTTGATAAAGCCGGACAGCGCGCGGCGCGGGAATTTTTTCGCGGCAGCCGGGATCACGAACGCGCTGTGCCGAGTGTGGACGATTGCGCACTTGCCGTAAAGCCTCGCCGCGACCCGCGCGGAAAGCGACGCGTGGGTATGGACAATGTCCGGGCGTTTTTCCCGAAACAGGCGCAGAAAGCGCGCGACATGTCTGCGGTCAAAGGATTTTTCGCCAATCCCGGGGATTTCAAGCGTCTCGACGCCGAGGGAGTCCAGTTTTTCGGTCAGTTTCGATCCCTGAGGCAGGGCAATCGTGTGCAAAAATTTGTCCTTATCGGCAAATTTCATGAAGTTGACGAGAACGTTGCCGGCGCCTCCGATATTCGAGTCTGAAATGACGCTGATAACCCTCATGCCGCGTCCTCAAATTTCCCGGACAGAGCCATGCTAAGTCCCACGACAGCCCAGAACATCAGCGCCACGCGGTAGTTATAGAATGAATAGTCGGTCATGCTCTGCACGGCAAAGCCGCAGATTGCCGATATGCCCGCGATTCGATACATGCGCAGCGCACGGTCAGAGGCGCGTCCATCGCGCCGAAGCGACGCCGCAAGTCTCCGAAGCACAGAAAACAGCAAGAGGAGCATCAGGACGAGCGCCGTGATGCCGGAGTCGCATACAATTTGCAGGAAGAGATTATGCGAGTGCGGCGCGACGATTGAGTTATAGGCGTATTTCGGATACACGCGGTTAAACGCCGCCGTGCCGGGACCAAAGCCGACAAACCAATATTCCCGCAGGGCGGAAATTGTGCCCATCCAGATGAAAACGCGGTATGAGGTTGATCCATCCTCGAGATTTCCGATACTCGCAAAGCGCTCAAGCACCGCCGGAGGAAGCAAAAAATAGAGCGCGGCAAGACCCGCGATGCCGAGGAACACGAAGCGCCGGTCGATCATAAGCAAGAAGACCGCTGCGGCGAAAATCAGTCCAAGCCAGCCTCCTCGCGAAAACGTAAGCACCATCGCCAGAGCGCACGCGCCGAGCGACGCGAGGCAAAAGAGCCTTCCCCGCATTGTTTTTGAGGCGATAAGTCCCGCTCCGCAAAACGGAATTACAAGCAAAAGATATTCCGCGAGGACGTTCGGGTTGTCAAGCGTGGAGTAAATCCTCACCATGCCGCCGAACATATCGGGATCCTGCCACGCGTATGCCGCGCTCGCGCCGAAAACGTATTGGTACACGCCGTATGCCGCGACGAGCAGACCTCCTCCGATAAGCGCTGTCACGGCGAGCGTAACGTCACGGCGCGTGCGCACAGCGCTTTGGACGATTATCGCGGCAAACGTAAAAAAGCACATCAGCGCTCCGCCCTGCAAGGAGCCGGACACCGTCACCGACGTGAAGATCGACGCCGCGTACACAAAAATATACAGCAGAATATATTTATTCGCCGGGTGAGGGGTGATTTTGCGCTCCGCCCGCGCGCCGAACGTCATAAACACTGAGAATAATGCCGCCGCGAGCAGCGCCGCCGCCAGCATAGTCGGGACGATCGGCGAAGCGAACAGCGCAAGCGCGCACCACCATTCCGGGTGTGAAAACATGCTGCCCCGCAAGGCTTTATCCAGCCGCAGCGCGTGAAACACGCGCACCTGCACGCGGCGCAGCGCGCCTATTGCTCTGCCGGGAACGCAGCTCACCGTGTCGCGCGGCGCGCGCAGAAACGCGCCGAGCAGTCCGCTGCCGGTCCACATTCCCGAAAAGAACGCTCCGATCGCCGCCCAGATCCTGTACGCCGCGCTGGCACGTATTACCCTTGACACGGTGCTGATCATCGCGCCTCCCCGAGCGTCCACTCGCGCACGGCGCGCAGTCCCTCCGCAAGTGAAACCTGCGCACGCCAGCCGGTGAAGTCCTCCATTTTAGAGCAGTCCAGCACCGCGCGGCGCAAGTCTCCCGCGCGCGGACCCTGCGCGACAATCGGAACCTCCGACGCAAACTCCCGCGCGAGTCCTTCATAAATGTCCAGCACGGCGGTTTCAACGCCGGAGCCAATGTTCACAACATCATTCAACGGCTTCTCCGTTACGAGCATATTTGCCCGCACAACGTCCAGGATGAACACATAATCGCGCGTGCAGCCGCGCGGCAAATCGGAATATGCCATAAGCGCGGACGGCGCGCCCGCGAGGATGTTGTTCACAAAAATCGGCACCACGCCGCACTCTCCGTCCGCCGCTTGACGCGGACCGTAAACGTTTGCATAGCGCAGCGCGGAGAACGCAAAGCCGTATTTCTGCGCGTATACGCGGACATACTGCTCTCCTGCGAACTTCGATATGGCATAGGGTGACGCAAGCTGAGGATAGTCGCTCTCGCGTGACTTCCCCCCCTCCGCAATGTCTCCCGCAAGGGCGCCGCCGGAGGAGATATAGATAAAATTACGAGTCCCGTGCCGCCCCGCAAGATCAAGAACGTTCAAAAGCCCGGTAATATTAACATCAGCATCGTGCGCCGGATCATCCATAGATTTGGGGATTGATTTCTGCGCCGCGTGGTGTGACACTATGTCAGGCTTGTGACGCGCGAAAATTTCCGCGGCGGCGGCTTTGTCGCGAATATTGGCGCTGTAATAGCGGGCGTTTTCATGATCAAGCGCCGTTTGCAGGTTTTTTGCCTTGTTTTCCTCGCTGTAATCGGCGATGACCACGCGGTAGCCGCGGCGCAAGTATTCCTCCGCAAGGTGTGAGCCGATGAATCCGGCCCCGCCGGTGATTAAAATCGTTTGCATTGAACACCTCCATTTGCATTGGCGGTATCTTACCACTTTTGAGGTCGATTTGCAACAGCAGTTGGGGAAGTGCGTACCGCAGCGTTTTCTTTTTTGTTTTATTGCGGCTGCCCGCCCGGACGCCCCGCTTGCTTACGCGCTGCGGACTTTGTTATAGTTGGAACGGGCGCAGCTGCGCCGCTCAGTCCGGTCGAATAGGCGTGCGCCGAC
>JAITGW010000153.1 GCA_031280325.1 Oscillospiraceae bacterium | reverse complement strand
GTGAAGCTGCAAGCCTTTGCGATGCTTGGAGACTATATTTGCGTTTCTTATCAGCTTCCTGCGGAGGACGGTCAGCTCACCGGCAAATATGAAACCGCGCTGTTTACAAAGGACGGCGGCAGCGCCGCGCTGGATTCTTCCGGCGTTAACGCATGGTATTTCTTTCTTGCGGGCGCGGAAAAATTCGCCTTGACCTCTAACTCCAACGGGCAGGCGTATATCCTCACAAAGAACGGCGAAAGCCTTGTGCGGGAAGAGTTTGATTCTCTCATAAACAGTCCCTACGTACCGGGGGCAAACGCGGTGCGCCCCCGGTTTATTTCATCGGGGAAAACAGTTTTCGCGTACTATGAGTCGGTAAATCCCGGCAAGGTCGGCCGGCTTTTTGAGATAAAGGCGTAAACCGGCGGGGCACACAGGCGCGCCCCGCTAGTATTCATACGAACTGCCGCTCAAAAACTCTCGCAGGATGGAGTTCTTCGGGACAAGCGCCGTGTCAAAATCAGGCACGCGCTCATAAGCGCGAAGTATTTCGCGCACCTCGTCATACCGTTCGATACCGGGCCGCGCGCGCTCAAAAACAGCGCGCGCGGCGCTTTTCACTGCGGCAAGTTCATACGGCAGAAGCGTGTCAAGCTTCAGCCGCGCGGTATCCCGGAACGGCGATATGTGAGCCTTTTCGCCTCGCCGCACGTTCGCCCAGAGTGCGAGAGTAAAATTCGCGTCGGATGCGCGGAACATCTCGTCGCGGATCACGCGGCGCACAAGGCGCGCCCACGTGCCCTTGAAAAACACCGCGCCGCCGTCAGTAATGCTGCTGCGCGCGCTGATATAGAGGCGATACGCCTCCGGATGGGCGCCGGTAATCCGATCTGACAGCGCGTGGATTCCCTCGAAAATCGCGATCTCGTCGCGCCCCAGCTTCAGCGGCGTGACTTTATTTGACCGGGTCTGCGCCGCAAATGAAAAATGCGGCAGCTCGATCCCGCGCCTGCTTTGCAGCGCAGTGAAATGCTCACCAAGCAGCGCCCAGTCTATGCAGGCGGGGGACTCGAAATCATGGTCGCCCTCCGGCGTTTTCGGCGCGCCCGCAAGGCTCGGCGACAGGAAATAGTCGTCAAGCGACACCGTATGCGCGCGGATTCCCTTTATATTAAGCTCCTCGCGCAGTTTTTTCGCCGTTGTTGTCTTGCCGGAGCCTGACGGACCGGACAGAAGCACGATCGGGCTTGTCACAAGGCTTTCCGCAATGTCAGACGCGGCGACCGCAACTTTCCGCGCATACTCGCTTTCGCACTCGGCGACAAAGCCGGGAGCATCCCGCGAAAGTCTCTCCAATATGTAGCTAAGCTCGATGCTCATACCCCAAGTTCCTCACTGAAAAATTTGCGCAAATCCGCCTTGCGGGCGGTTATCTCGCCCAGGCGCTCGATATATTCATATGGATATTTCGGGTTAAATATACGCGTGATTTTTCCGCTGTCCCGGCGCAGCAGCTTTGTAACTCCGCCGCCGCCGAGACTGAGCACTGTCGCGGCTTCGTCCATCATTGCGATGTTGTACAGGCAGACATGCCCCGGCTTTGTCCAGCCCGTGTTTTCAAAGCCGCCGGAGGTGAACTTTTGCCGATAGAGATAATACGGCGAGAAGCTGCTTTCACTCAGACGAGCAATCGAATAATCGAGCATACGCGCGACACTGCCGCCGTCCGGCACGGGAGTTTCCTCTGTCGTTACGCGGCTGCCCCGCTTGCGCGACAGCGAGTGTACTGTGATGTTCTCCGGCGCGAGCTCCAGCGCCAGGTCAAGCGAACGCGCAAAGCCCGCCGGCGTGTCGCCGGGAAGACCCGCGATAAGATCCATGTTAACAGCGTCAAAGCCCGCCGCGCGTACCGTCTCATACGCGCGGTATGTATCCGCGACGGTGTGCCGCCGCCCGATATCGGTCAGAACCGCGTCTGAAAATGTCTGCGGATTCACGGAAACTCGCCCCGCGCCATGAGCACGCAGAAGCGCGGCGTTGCTTTCCGTAATCGTGTCGGGACGGCCCGCCTCAACGGTAAATTCCCTCAAAGACGACAGGTCGAGGTGCTCGCGCAGCGCTGTAAGAATGATATCAAGCTGCGAATCCGAGAGTGTCGTGGGCGTTCCGCCGCCAATATACAGCGCGAAAATTACGGCGCCCGTGCCGCGCAGCGCCGCGCCCAGCGCCGCGATCTCAAGCAAGAGCGCGTCCGCAAACGACGGCAAAAGCTTCAGCGATTTCTCAACGCCCAGCGACACAAACGAGCAATAGGCGCAGCGCGTCGGGCAGAACGGCACGCCGAGATATACGGCAACGTCGCGCGGCGAAAAACCCGCTCTCGCCTCAAGCTCCGCGCCCGCGCAGGAGAGGGCAAGCGCCGTCCTGTCTTTTGACACGAAATAGCTCCGCCGGAATTCGCGTGCCGCTTCCCGCCTGTCCATCCCGGCGAGGAGCATTTTTGTGACAATGCTTGCCGGGCGGATTCCCGCGGCGGAACCCCACGGAGCTTCCGCCGGGCGAGCCTTTTGCGCGGCGCGGAAGACTGCGTTTTTTATCGCGCGCCGCCGCGCCCGCAGCCGTTCCGTATCAGAAAGCGCTCCGCAAAGCTTGATTTGCGCTGCGCCGAAATGGCGCACGCCGTTTTCGTATACCGCGGCGGTCGCGCGGTGCGCCCCAAGTCCCACGCGGACATGCTTTTCTTCGGGCGCGGGCGGAGAATCCACAAACTGCGGCTTTTCCTCGGGAAACATTTGGAGCATAATCTGCTCTGCCGCGTATTTTTCATTGTGTCCCCGCAAATAGAGCTTCATTGCAGCGGGAAGGCGCCCACAGCGTATTTGAGATAATAGTTGAATTTGCGCTCCGTGTCGAGTGTCGTGCTCTCGGCATGTCCGGGATATACCTCAAAGTTCCCTTCCAAGCCGGCAATGCGGCGCAGCGAGTCCATAAGCGTATCCATATCGCCGCCGAGATCGGTTCTGCCGCAGCTTCCGGCAAAGAGCGTATCCCCGGTGAACAGCGCGTTCTCACAGCGGAGCGTGACGCTGCCCATGGTGTGCCCCGGCGTTTCCATGACGGTAAACGTCAGCCCGCCGACGATGATTTCATCTCCGCCGGCATAGCGCTCAAACGGACCGTTTGCGGCAAGGCGCGCGGCATCGCGGGAATTCTCCTCAAGCTCCCGCTCGTGGATATACACGGGCACGCGGGCGGCGGCGCGAACCTCGCCCAGGGCGAGATAGTGGTCAAAATGTCCATGCGTCAGAAAAATCGCCCGCAGCGCGAGCTTATTTTGTTCGATATAGTCCAGTATTACGCCTGACTCCGCTCCCGGGTCAATCACCGCGCACTCCAGCGTGCGCTCGTCCGTCACGACGTAACAGTTTGTCTCAAGCTGACCGACTGGAAGCGTTTTTATAAGCATTGTGATACCTCCTGAATGTGCGTTGAATGCGCAAATGCCCCGCCGGTCCGGCAGGGCACTTCAGATTATGGAGCGGGCGACGAGGCTCGAACTCGCTACCTCCACCTTGGCAAGGTGGCGCTCTACCGGATGAGCTACGCCCGCAGGTTCCTTTGCCGGGATATTGTAATACGCGGCGCGGGGATTGTCAAGGGAAAAATTTCAAAAAGCAGCGGGGATATGCGCCGCCGCCGCGCATTTTTGGCGAAATCGCTTTACTTTTCTTTACTGCTGTGATAAAATATTTGCAATGGATGGCTCGGCGAAGCTTGAAAAGCGGAGTTCCCCCGCTGTCCGCAACGCCGCGGATCAGGCATTCCTGACCCGGCAAAAACAATAAAATAAACGCAGGAGGGTTTGTTGCATGGATAAGCTGATTTACGCCGCGATAGCGGTCGCGGTCATCGTTCTTATTTTTCTGATTTCCTACCGTAAGGCGCCGCCGGACAAGGCGTTTATAATCTCCGGTCTGCGCCGCCAGCCAAAGGTACTGATTGGGCGGGCGGGCTTCGCTATTCCGTTTTTCGAGCGTATTGACAGACTCAATCTCTCTGTAATTCAGCTTGACATAAAAGCGGCGGACATTCCCACCGCCGACTACATAAACGTCAACGTTGACGCCGTGGCGAACGTGAAAATCAGCAAGGATCCAAAACTCATTCACCATGCGGCGCAGCATTTTCTCAATCGTCCGCTGATGGACATCGGAAGGAACGTGCAGGAGGTTCTCTCCGGCAACATGCGTGAAATTGCTGGTCAGATGCGCCTTACGGAGCTTGTCACGAACAAGCAGCTTTTCTCCGAAAATATCCACCGCAACGCCGTGGACGACATCAACGCGCTCGGACTGGAGATCGTCTCGTTCAACGTGCAGAGTATTGACGACAATCAGAACGCGATAAGCGATCTTGGTATCGACAACCTTGTGTCAATCCAGAAAACAGCGGCGATCTCCCGCGCCGACAGCGAGCGTGACATTAAAATTGCGCGCGCCAAGGCGGATGAGGAGGGTGCGCAGGCGCGCGCGCTTGCCGACGCGAACATCGCGGAACAGCAAAAGGTTCTCGCGGTGAAGTCGGCGGCGTACAAGGCGGAGTCTGACGTCGAAAAGGCGAAAGCCGACGCCGCGTATCAGATTCAGTCTAACGAGCAGCAAAAGGCGGTTAACGAAACCGAAATTCAGGCGGAGACGGCAAGGGCGGCAAAAGAGCTTGAGCTGAAAGAAAAACAGGTTGCCCTCAAGGAAAAAGAGCTTGACGCGCTTGTTCGCAAGCAGGCCGACGCGGAGAAATACCGTATTGAGCAGACGGCAATGGCGGAGGCGGAGGCTGTAAAGATCCGCGCCCAGGCTGAGGCGGAGGCGATACGCGCGCGCGGCATGGCGGACGCGGAAGCAATCCGCGCCAAGGGACTTGCCGAAGCGGAGGCGCTGGAGAAAAAAGCGGAAGCCCAGGCGAAGATGGAGAGCGCCGCAATACTCGATATGTACTTTTCCAAGCTCCCTGAGATTGCCCGTGCCGTGGCGGAGCCGATTTCCAACGTTGACAGCATTGTGATGTACGGCGACTCCACAACGAAGCTCATACAGGGCGGCGTGGATAAAATCACGCAGATAAACGAGATAAGCAAAAAAACTCTTGGTCTGGATATACGGGACGTTATAGACCGCTTTATGACGCATGACGCGCAAGCCCGCGGCGGGGAGCAGGAAGATGAAAAAACGCCGGAAATACCGGCGAAGGAATAAAAAATGCAGGGCGGGCGGATGCCCGCCCGATTTTCTTTTCAGAAGATTCAAAATTTTTTTCTTGCAAAAATCACCGAATTTGCATATAATGGGACGCCATGTAATTTGAACCTCTCCGTGAGCGGAACCAAACTGTTGCGCAAAGGACTGATTTAAGCGATGAACTACAGTAAGCTGACCGTCCGGGATGTGGACGTATCCGGAAAGCGCGTCCTGTACCGGGGCGATTTTAATGTGCCGCTTGACAAGGCAACCGGCGAAATCACGGATGACGGGCGGATCACCGCCTCAATGCCGACACTGCGGTATCTGCTTGATGCCGGCGCGCGGGTCGTCGCCTGCTCCCATCTTGGGCGGCCAAAGGGCAGGCCCAACCCCGCAATGAGTCTTGAGCCTGTCCGCGCCCGCCTGTCGGAGCTTTTGGGACAGGAGATAAAAATGTCCGGCGAATGCGCCGGGGACGAGGCGCGCGCAATTGCGGACGGTCTCGCGCCCGGGGAGCTTATGATGCTTGAAAACCTCCGCTTCTGCCCGGAGGAGGAGGCAAATGATGCGGGCTTTGCGAAAACCCTTGCGGATTTCGCTGATATTTACGTGTCCGACGCGTTCGGCACGGTACATAGGGCGCACGCCTCCACGGCGGGCGTGGCAAAATATCTCCCCGCGGTGGCGGGCTTTCTGCTGGCAAAGGAACTGGAGGTCATCGGCGGCGCGCTTACAAGCCCCGCGCGTCCGTTTGTCGCGGTTCTTGGCGGCTCGAAAATCTCTGACAAAATGGGCGTCATTACAAACCTTCTAAATGTCGCGGACAGCATAATAATCGGCGGGGGAATGGCGTACACTTTTATAAAGGCGACCGGAGGACGAATCGGCGCGTCTATGCTCGAGCCTGACAGGCTCGACTTCGCGCGGGAGACGTGGGAGAGCGCCGCAAAAAGCGGCAAGCGCCTCCTTCTGCCGACGGATGTGATTGCGGCAGCGTCGATTGACGACGCCGAGGGAACGGTTCTTCCCGCGAGAGAGCTTCCGGACGACCGAATGGGGCTGGACATCGGTCCCGATACCCGGGCGCGCTTCGTCTCGGAAATTGCCGGGGCGGGAACAGTGATATGGAACGGTCCCATGGGTGTGTTTGAAAACCCCGCGTTCGAGGCGGGAACGCGCGCCCTGGCGGAGGCTTTGGCATTGTCGGACTGCGCGTCCATCATCGGCGGGGGAGACTCTGCCGCCGCGGTGCGCAAGTTCGGACTTGAGGACAGGATGACGCACGTCTCCACCGGCGGCGGCGCAACGCTGGAGTTTTTGGAGGGAATTAATCTTCCCGGAATCGACTGTCTGCTGGATAAAAAATAATCGGCGCATTTCCGCGCGCCACAGGAGCGGTTATGAAAAATTTTATCATCGCGGGAAACTGGAAGATGAACTGCCCGGATATTCCCGCTTTCGCAGCGGCGCTTCCCGCGCAGGAACCCGGACCTACGGTGATCATCGCTCCGCCGTTTCCGTTTATTCCGGCGGCGCTGCGCGCGTTTTTGCGCTGCGGCGTCGGCGTTTCGGCGCAGGATGTCAGCGCGCATGAGCGCGGCGCGTTCACGGGAGAGGTTTCGGCGGAGCATCTCGCATCGCTCGGCGCAAGATACGCGATCGTCGGTCACAGCGAGCGGCGAGCGTATCACGGAGAGACAAACGAGCTTGTTTGCGCCAAGGCGTCCGTTGCGCTCCGGCACGGACTTACGCCGATCATTTGCGTCGGCGAGACGATGGAGCAGCGGCGGCTCGGTGATACGGAGGCTGTGCTGACGCGCGGAGTGTCGCAATCCGCAAACGGGCTTGACCCCTCAAAAATTATCGTCGCGTATGAGCCTGTCTGGGCAATAGGCACCGGAATCGCCGCTACCGCGCTTGATGCGGAGCGCGCGGCGGAGCTTATTGCGGAGCTTGTGCCCGGCGCGCCCGTACTCTACGGAGGCTCTGTTACGCCGGACAACGCGCGGGAGCTGCTTTCAAAGCGGCATATTTCCGGCGCGCTTATCGGCGGCGCGTCGCTTGGCGCGGACAGCCTGGGCGCAATTATTAATACTGCGATTTCATTGTCGAAAGAGGCGGAAGAGCTTTGAAAATACCCTTGACACTGATGATACTTGACGGTTTTGGTCTTGCCCCGCCGTCGAACAGTAATGCGGTGACGCTCGCGAAAACTCCGGTGCTTGACGAGCTGTTCCGAACCTGCCCGCACACTGTGCTCAGAGCCTCCGGCGAGGATGTAGGTCTGCCCGACGGTCAGGTCGGCAACAGCGAGGTCGGACACATGAACATCGGCGCGGGGCGTGTCGTGTATCAGGACTTGCTGCGCATAAACCGCGATATTGACTCCGGCGGCTTCTTCCGAAACGCCGTCCTGCGCGGAATTATGGAGCGTTGCAAGACGCGTGAGAGCGCCTTGCATCTTATTGGTCTTTTGTCCCCCGGCGGCGTTCACAGCCACGAAAGACATCTTTACGCACTTTTGAAAATGGCGGCGGAGCTTGGACTGAGACAGGTCTTTATCCATTGCTTTCTCGACGGCAGGGACGTTTCGCCGACCGGCGCGCGCGCCTCGCTCGCCGCGCTTGAGGAGAAGTGCAGGGATCTTGGCGCGGGTGCGATCGCCACGGTCACGGGGCGGTATTACGCCATGGACCGCGAAGAATGCTGGGATCGCGTCGAGCTTGCGTATGACGCGCTGACGCTGGGACGCGGGGACTACTCCGCGCAGCCCATACTTGCCGTGGGCGACTCATATGACAATGGCGTGACGGACGAGTTTGTCCGCCCGATTATCTGCCGGAACGACGGGATAATTACGGACGGCGACGGTGTGATCTTCTTCAATTTTCGCGCCGACAGGGCGCGAGAGCTTCCGCGGGCCCTCACCGATCCGGATTTCACGGGCTTCCAACGCAAAAAAGAGCTGCAAGATCTTGATTTTGTGTGCTTTACGCAGTACGACAGGACAATGTCCGGCGTTGCCGTCGCATATCCTGACGCGTCGCTCTCCGGCACGTTCGGAGAGATCGTATCCGCCCTTGGCCTCGCGCAATTCCGCACGTCGGAGACTACGAAATACGCTCATGTAACGTATTTTTTCAACGGCGGGGAGGAGCGGGTTTTTCCTGGTGAGGATCGGCTGCTGATCCCCTCTCCGACAGAGTACGCCACGTATGACCTCATCCCGGAAATGAGCGCGTTTGCGGTTGCGAAAGCTGCGGCGGAACGGATTCGCAGCGGGAAGTATGACGTTGTCATCATGAATTTCGCCAACTGCGACATGGTCGGGCACACAGGTGTGCTTTCCGCCGCGATAAAGGCCGTTGAGGCGGTTGACGCTTGCGTCGGAATAGTTCTTGACGCCGTGCGCAACGCGGGAGGGATC
>JAITGW010000209.1 GCA_031280325.1 Oscillospiraceae bacterium | reverse complement strand
GGAGAGAGTGGGGATCGAACCCACGAACCCTTGCGGGTTGCCGGTTTTCAAGACCGGTGCCTTCGACCGCTCGGCCATCTCTCCAAAGGGGTGTCCGGCTCAAAATGTCTCGAAACGCTTCTCGGAAATTGAGCAGACATTCAGAGCAGACAGGACGGATTTTCGGTGATCAGTATGCCGCGAAAACGGCGGTATATCAAGGGTTTTAGCCCTCCTTACGGTAAATATCTTCTGCGGTTTTCAAGACCGGTGCCTTCGACCGCTCGGCCATCTCTCCAAAGAGTGCCTACCTCAAAAATGTCTCAAAACGCTTCCCGGAAATTGAGCAGACAGGACGGATTTTCGGTGATCATCACACTGAGAAAACACAGCAAAATCAAGGATTTCAGCCAAACCTACGGTAAATATCGTCTGCAGTTTTCAGGCTCATCACGTTATGAGCGCTTCGCCGATTCTCCGTTCCTATCTGTTATTTTACACTACCGCATACGAATTGTCAACCGCGAAATAGCCGCCCCAAAGGGGCGGCCTCGCCGTATTTCACGCCTCGTATTAAGCAAACATGCCGTACAGCTTCTTAAAGCTCGGTCTGCCCGCGTTGTTCATCAGATAAGCGCTGCGCTGCGCGCCGGGGCGGCGGTTGCCGTTGAGGTCGTCGATGATGTCAGCTCCGCGCAGAATCCCCACGCCGTGACCGTAATACGTTCCGTCACCGAGATCAATGACGTTCTCTCCCTGCCATTCCGGCGTCTCAAGGCGCACATCCGGATTGGCAAAATACCGCCGATCACCCGGGAGATAGTCATACTCCCGGCTCATATAGCCTGTCTCGCGCAGCGCCTCTGAGATCCTGCGCCAGTTCATTAGGCTTATATCCCGGAAGCGCTTGTTAAACGCCTGCTCGCCGACAACGTTCAGAAGCGCGCCATAGTATACTATCTGCATGGCGGTGGCGCATTCAGTGCCGTACTTTCCTCCGCTGCGGTACATATCCCGTATTCCGAGAGACGCCGGCATACCGCGGCGCAGGTCAAACCCGCCGTCACTTGTCCGTATCCAATACTGTCCGTTGCAATAAGAATTGCGGAATGTCTCAAATTGCAGCCCGCTGCGCGCGAGTATTCCGGCGCAGTTGACAATCTCGCGGCGCAGATTCAGCTCGAAATCAAGCTCCTCCGCGCTGTCATAGCTATAGCCTTGGGCGCTTCGCTCCAGCATTGCGGCGCACGCCGCCTGTATTCCCCCGGGGGAATATCTCCCCCGAAGCGATTCAATATCAGCTCGGTTTCCCGCTATATATATCATATTACATCTCCTTTTGCGTGTTTGCCCTGAATACCTCCAGGGTCTGGCGCTCCTCACTCGTCAGCGCCGTCAGTGCCGTGCGGTCACGGGGATTGATCTCTTTTGATATGTGCTTCGCCTCCCTGTCGTGGCGCACGTGAAACGGCCTGGAGGTCTGATTGAAATACTCACCGGTCGCATATAGATACTTGCGGTGTTCGCTCAGCCAGGCCATGTACTCGTCAAAGAGCGCCTGACGCTCTTTTTGCGTAGCGGGCTTTTCAAAGCCCATCAGCTCGCACGTCAAATCAACGTCCGCGGGATTGCTTGACAGCAAATTCCTCGCGATATAGGCAAGCGCGCCAAGACTCACCGTGTGGAAAAAGCCCCAAACAAGATCGTGGATTGCCAGTCCCTGGCGGTTGCGGCGGAAAATCGTCTCCGCAAGCGTGCTGTACACCTCCGGATCGTCGTATTTCTCCGCGAAATATGCCGCCGCAAGGTCAATCGCCGCGTCAAACGCGTCGTGACCGCTGCTTGGTCCGTCCCATTTCGCACCGGTCAGTATCATCCATTTAAGCGCCTCGTAAGGCGGTTCTCCCACGCTGCCTCCCAGCGCGTCGCTGTACAGCTTCGCCCGGAAGTTCTGCCCCGAGCGCCGCAGCGTTATGTACATGGCAAATTTAACTCTGTCGGGCAGCGCCTCGACAAGCTTTGCGCTCTCGATTACCGGTGCGAGGATATAGATTACCGGAAAGCTGTTCTCAGGCGCCGCAAGCAGCTGCTGCCCCTGCTTCCTGTTCGTGCGTATTATCTGCCCAAACGCAGCGCGAAGCGCGTTTGCGCCTCTGCTTTTCCAGTATTTATCCAGATATGCAGTCGTCAATATGGTCCACTCCCTCATTAAGAAGTATTGCAAAACTTCATGCGTTTCGCTGGTATTATTGTATTTTGCACTCAGGATTTAGTTACACCTCAGGCGCTTTTTGCGCCGGCGCAAAAAACACCCCCGGAAGCAAATGCTTCCGGGGGTGTTTTCAAAAAAATCTATTTCATCAGCAGGTACATTACCGCTTTCTGCACATGCAGGCGATTTTCCGCCTCGTCAAAAATTTCCGCCGCGTGCGCTTCAAACACCTCCGCCGTTATCTCCTCGCCGCGGTGCGCCGGCAGGCAGTGCTGCACCATGCATTCAGGGTGCGCGAGGCTCATAATGCGCTCGTCCACGCAGTACCCGAAAAACGCGGCGCGGCGCTTTTCGGCCTCGCTCTCCTGCCCCATACTCGCCCAAACGTCCGTAAAAATCACATCCGCGTCCCGCGCCGCAACGCTCGGATCATGTGTGAGCGTAAAGTCCGCGTCCGTGACTGTTTTCGCGTAATCAAGCGCGGTTATGTCGGGAAGATACTCCGCGGGGCACGCCGCCGCAACGTTCATGCCGCACTTGAGCGCGCCGACAATAATCGAGTTTGCCATGTTGTTCCCATCGCCGATATAGCAGACGTTGAGACCCGCCAGGACTCCCTTATGTTCCCTGACCGTCATGAGATCGGCAAGCACCTGGCACGGGTGAGCAAAATCAGTAAGTCCGTTGATAACCGGAACGTCGGCATACTGCGCAAGCCGCTCAACCTCCTCTTGCTCGAATGTACGGATCATTATCGCGTCGCAATAGCGCGAGAGAACGCGCGCCGTATCCTCAATCGGCTCGCCGCGCCCAAGCTGGGAATCCGCGCTCGAGAGAAAAATTCCCTGCCCGCCAAGCTGGAATATACCCGTTTCAAACGACACGCGCGTGCGGGTAGAGTTCTTGGCGAAGATCATTGCAAGCGTTTTCCCCGACGGAAAATCGTGCTTTTCGCCCGATTTCCGCTCCGCCTTGAGGCGATCCGCCGTGTCAAGTATCAGCGCGATTTCCTCACGCGTTAGATCTAACAATTTAAGTAAATCTTTCATAATTCCTCCAGCACTTTTTTCAGAATCGCAAGGCCCGCATCGATTTCTTCCCGCGTGATCGTCAGCGGCGGAAGCAAGCGCAGCGCGTCGCTCCCCGCGGTGAGTATCAGCAGTCCGTTTTCAATGCACCTCACGGCAAGCTCCTTCGGCTGCGCGCCCTTAATGGACACGCCGATCATAAGCCCAAGCCCTCTCGTCTCCCTGACCGCGGGGAAACCCCACCCGGAAACGGTACGTCGTATATATTCTCCATTTTCAGAAATCTTTGCCAGCAAAGAATCATCAATCTGCGCCAATACCTCAAGCGCCGCGGCGGCCGCGATCGGGTTGCCTCCAAAGGTCGCTCCGTGATCCCCCGCGCGGAGCGTATCGCCGCACTTTTCGGAGACAAGAAAGCCGCCCATGGGAAGCCCCCCCGCGATACCCTTGGCAAAGCTCACCGCGTCGGGCATAATATCGTACTGCTGGTACGCGAAAAGCGTTCCCGTGCGTCCGATTCCCGTCTGAACCTCGTCTACAAGCAGGAGCATGTCAAGTTCATCACAAAAGGCGCGCAGCTCCTTGACATAGCTTGCCGGCAGCGGCAAAACGCCCCCCTCTCCCTGAATAAGCTCCAGGAGAACGGCACAGGTATGCCCGTCGGCGCAGGCGTATTCCACCGCCTCCATATGCCCCGCCTGAACATGTTTGAAGCCGTTCGTGTAGGGGAAATAGTCCTCCGGATGGAACTTCTCCTGACCTGTCGCCTCCAGCGTCGCTATCGTGCGCCCGTGGAAGGAATTTTTCAGCGTGATGATGTTGCTGGTGCGGTATGTTCCGAAAAGCTCGTAGCGGTATTTGCGCGCAAGCTTGATCATCCCCTCGTTGCTCTCCGCGCCGGAATTTGCGAAAAACACGCGCTTCATCCCGCTCCGCGCCGTGAGTGTTTCGGCAAGGCGCGCATACGGCTCGGTGTAGAAAAGATTCGATATATGCCCAAGCTTTTGCGCCTGGTTATATATTGCTTCTGCCCATTTTTTGTTGTTATATCCGACAGAATTCACACCGATGCCCGATGTAAAGTCAATATACTCCCGCCCTTCCGGAGTGTAGAGCCTTGCGCCTTCTCCGCGCTCGATCACCGCGTCAAACCGCGCGTATGTCTGCATGACATGCTGTGAATCCAATGCTTTTATGTTCTGCGAATTCATTTTCTTCCCTCCCGATTGTTCCTTGTCACTTGTCAATTATCATCGTTCCCGCGCCCTCGTCGGTGAGCATTTCAATAAGTATCGAATGTGGAATGCGCCCGTCCAGAATATGCGTCCGGCGCACGCCGCCGCGGACGGCGTCGGCGCAGCATTCGATTTTCGGAATCATGCCTCCGGCGATGATTCCCTGTGCCTTCAGCTCGTCAATCTCACCGACTGACACGACCTTAAT
>JAITGW010000024.1 GCA_031280325.1 Oscillospiraceae bacterium | reverse complement strand
CGCGAGAGGTGACGCTTTAACATACCGTCAACCGCGACTGAAACCGCCCCGGTCTCCTCCGATACGACGACGCTTATGGCGTCGCTCCGCTCCGTAACGCCGATTCCCGCCCTGTGGCGCATACCCAAATCCTTCGACAGCGACGTATTCGTTGACATGGGCAGCATACAGCCTGCCGCGATAACCCTCCCCGCGCGCAGGAGAACGGCGCCGTCGTGCAGCGGCGTGTTGGGGTAGAATATGTTTTTAAGCAGCTCCGGCGAAAGCTCCGCTCCGAGCGGCGTGCCGGACACGGCATAGTCGTTCAATCCGGTCATTCGCTCAAACACGATCAAAGCGCCGGTTTTCGCGCGCGCCATATCATAGCAAGCGTCGGCGACAGTCTCAATCGCCTGCTCTATGCCGCCGCTCTTTGCCCGCTGCCCCGTTAAAAAGCTCAGATTCCGGCTTCCGAATTGCTCAAGCAGCTTGCGAAGCTCCGGCTGGAAGAGGATTATCAGCACAATCACGCCCATTTTCATCGTCTGCGCCAGCAGATAATTGATGACGTTCAGGTGCAGCACGCTTGACAGCCACAAAACAGCCAGCAGCAAAACAATGCCCTTGACAATGCCGGACGCGCTCGTCCTGCGCACAACGGTGAGTATTTTATAGATTAAGTACGCAATGATAATAATGTCGGCAACGTCCCCGACGCCAACGGCTTGCAGATTTGTCTTTAGTACGAGCCAGATTGACTCCACAGCGCCCATAAAGTCACCGCCACACTCTTGATATTCAATTTTACCATAAATTTTGCCTCTGCGCAAGCCGTAAGAGATATTTAACAATTTGCAGATATGTAAAATAAACCTTGGTTTTTGCAATTTGATTTCAATTTCACCGTACACCCCCGTTAATTCCTTGACTTTCGCCCCTCATTTGAGTTAGACTAAGCGTCGGCGCATTCTTTGCGGCCGCGCGCTCATTGTTTTAAGCCTAACTTTTTGTCGGAGGTGCCCCATGTGCAATAATTGCGGCGGAGAAAAGGTCAGAACCGATTTTTCCGCCCTCGGTTCCGTATTGGACAAATACGCCGGCGTCCGCGGCAGTCTCATCACGATTCTGCAAAAAGCCCAGGATATTTACGGCTATCTCGCAAAGGAAACGATCGAGTACATCGCGGAGTGTACCGGCATCGCCCCCGCGCGCATCTACGGCGTCACGACGTTTTACGCCCAGTTCCGCCTTGAGCCGATCGGCAAATATCTCATCATGCTCTGCAAGGGCACGGCCTGTCACGTCAACGGCGCCGACACGATCGAGGACGCGGTCAGCCTTTATCTCAACATCAAGGACGGTGAGACGACTCCGGACGGACTGTTTACGCTCAACAACGTGGCAT
Source organism: Oscillospiraceae bacterium (assembly GCA_031280325.1). Classification (GTDB taxonomy): domain Bacteria; phylum Bacillota; class Clostridia; order Oscillospirales; family Oscillospiraceae; genus JAIRRO01. Next base: position 3,108 of record JAITGW010000024.1, on the reverse strand, counting down.
GTCTCGGCTGCTGCTCTCTCGCGCCTGTTATGATGCTGCGCTCCTCCGGCGGGGAGGAGACGTTCGGCAATCTCACACGCGAGCGCGTTTGGGATATTCTTAAAGGCATTCAGGAAAAGGAGGCTGCCGTATGAAGGTCGTCGTCGGTCAGGGCAGCTGCGGCGTGGCAAGCGGCGCGGCAAAAACAAGCGCGGAGCTTGAACGTCTAATCAAACAAATGGAACTTTCCGTTTCCGTCGAGAAAACCGGCTGTCTCGGCAACTGTTATCTCGAGCCGATCGTGGACGTGTACGATGACGACGGCGCGCTTTCGGCGCGATACGTTAAAGTTACGCCGGATAAGGCGGAGCTCATCGCGGAGACTCATCTGCGCGGCGGCGCGCTTGCGGAAGAGCTTCTCATTCCAAGCGACGAGCCGTTTCTCGACGGACAAGAGCGCATCGTTCTGCGCAACACGGGCGTAATCAATCCCGAAAACATTGACGAATATATTTCCCGAGGCGGCTATACCGCAATCCAAAAGGCGCTGAAAATCGGAGCGCGCGCCGTTATTGACGAGATCAAGATCTCAAACCTGCGCGGACGCGGCGGCGCGGGCTTTCCGACATGGTTTAAGTGGGACGCCGCGCTCACTTCGAAATCAAACGAGAAATACATGGTCTGCAACGCCGACGAGGGCGACCCCGGCGCGTTTATGGACCGCTCCGTGCTTGAGGGGGATCCGCATTCCCTGCTTGAGGGGATGACGATCGGCGGCTTTGCGATCGGCGCGGGAGAGGGCATCATATACGTCCGCGCGGAGTATCCGCTCGCGATACACCGCCTTGAGATCGCGATCGGACAGGCGCGGGAGCGCGGGTTCCTCGGCAAACATCTCTTTGGTACGGATTTTTCCTTCGATATCCGCATCAAGGCGGGAGCGGGAGCGTTCGTCTGCGGAGAGGAGACGGCGCTTATCGCCTCGCTTGAGGGAGAGCGCGGAATGCCGCGCCTGAAGCCCCCCTTCCCCGCGCAAAAGGGATATTGGCAGAAGCCGACGAACATTAACAACGTGGAAACGTTCGCAAACGTACCCTGGATCATCGCAAACGGCGGCGCCGCATTCGCCGCGATCGGTACAGAAAAAAGCTGCGGCACAAAGGTTTTTGCGCTCGCCGGCAAAATCAAAAAGGGCGGGCTTGTCGAGGTCCCGATGGGCATGACCCTGCGCGAGGTTATCTTCGGTCTCGGCGGCGGGATCAAGGACGACCGCGAATTTAAAGCCGTGCAGATGGGCGGCCCGTCCGGCGGGTGCATTCCCGCGGAGCTTATCGACACGCCCGTGGACTATGAAAACATCACAAAAACCGGCGCGATCGTCGGTTCCGGCGGCATGATAGTCATGGACGAAACGACATGTATGGTCGATATGGCGCGGTATTTTCTGGACTTTACGCGCAATGAATCCTGCGGCAAGTGCAACTACTGTCGAATCGGCACAAAGCGTATGCTTGAGATTTTAGAACGCATTACGCGCGGCGGCGGGCGCGACGGCGACATTGAGCTTCTGCTTGAGCTTGCCGGGCAGATTAAGGACGGAAGCATGTGCGGACTCGGTCAAACCGCGCCGAACCCCGTGCTGACCACAATACGATATTTCCGCCACGAATTTGAGGATCACATCAAGCACAAAAAATGCACGGCTCACTCCTGCCGAGCGCTGCTCACGTTTGAGATTACAGACAAGTGCGTCGGCTGCACGCGCTGCGCAAAAAATTGTCCTACGGGCGCGATTTCCGGGCAGGTCAAGGAAAAACACATCATCGATCAAAGCAAATGCGTCAAGTGCGGTCTGTGCGAATCCGCGTGTAAATTCGCGGCTATTACGCGTGACTAAAGAGGTGAAGCTGATATGAGAAATTTAACGCTTAATATCGACGGAATTGAAGTTTCCGCCCTGCCCGGGCAGACGATTTTAGAGGCGGCGAGGAGCGCGGGAATCGAAATACCTACGCTGTGCTATGATTCCCGCACGGAGATTTACGGATCATGCGGGCTATGCGTCGTCGAGGTCGAGGGTAATCCGAAGCTGCTTAAGGCGTGCGCGACAGAGGCGTCCGGCGGTATGATCATCCGCACGAATACGGATCGCGTGCGCGACTCCCGCCGCACGAATCTGGAGCTGCTGCTCTCAAACCACAACGGCGACTGCCGCGGTCCGTGCGAGCTTAACTGCCCCGCCGGCACAGATGTTCAAGGCTATGTCGGGCTTGTCGCAAACGGCGAAAACGCCGAGGCTCTGAGGCTTATTAAAGAACGCATTCCCCTGCCCGCCGCGATCGGGCGCGTCTGTCCGCACCCGTGCGAACAGAGCTGCCGCCGCGCGCTTGTCGAGTCGCCGATTTCAATCGCGGCGCTCAAGCGCTATGCCGCGGATCTTGATTTATCACTCCCGCATCCGTATATGCCGGACTGCGCGCCCGATTCGGGCAAAACCGTCGCAGTCGTCGGCGGCGGACCGTACGGTCTGTCAGCGGCGTATTTTCTGCGGCGGCGCGGACATGCCGTAACGATATTTGACGCTATGCCAAGGCTCGGCGGAATGCTGCGCTATGGCATTCCGGAGTATCGTCTGCCGAAGTCCGTTTTGGACAAGGAAATCTCGCTCATAGAGAAAATGGGAGTAAAAATCGTCACAAATACGCGCGTTGGCCGCGATATTACGCTTGAAGCCCTGCGCAATAAATTCGACGCTGTTTGCGTCGGAATCGGCGCGTGGCTCTCCACCGGGACGGGCGCATCCGGGGAGGATTTGCCCGGCGTTATCGGCGGAATCGATTTTCTCCGCGCCGTTGTGCGCGGTGAAACGATTGAGATGGGCAAGACCGTCGCCGTCGTCGGCGGCGGCAACACCGCGATGGACGCGTGCCGCACCGCCGTGCGCCTCGGCGCTTCGCGCGTGTACAACATCTATCGACGCACGAAGGATGAGATGCCTGCCGACGCAATCGAAATTGAGGAGGCTGAGGAAGAGGGCGTCATCTTCAAAAATCTCACAAATCCGCTTGAAATACTTCCGGGAGTAAACGGCCGCGCGGCAAAGCTCGTGCTGCAAGTTATGGAGCTTGG
>JAITGW010000201.1 GCA_031280325.1 Oscillospiraceae bacterium | reverse complement strand
GGCGCAGAATATAGAATAAAAGCCGCCGCAGGATACATACAAAAACAAGGGGTTTGAAGTATATTGAGACTTGTTAATATTGGATTTGGAAACATGGTTGCGGCAAACAAGATCGTCGCTATGATAAGCCCGGACTCCGCGCCGGTGCGCCGCGTTGTCTCGGAATCACGGGAGCGAGGACTGCTCATCGACGCGACATACGGACGCAGGACGCGCACTGTTATCGTCGCCGAGAGCGGACATGTGGTGCTGTCCGCAATCGCGCCGGAGACAATCGCGGGGAGAGTGCGCAGCGAGGGGGAGCCGGGCGATGAGTGACGGACGGATCATCATCATATCGTCGCCGAGCGGCGCCGGCAAGGGCACAATTATAAGCCGCGTCCGCACTGCGCTGCCGGATATTGAATATTCCGTTTCGCTCACCACGCGCGCGCCGCGCCCCGGAGAACACGATGGCGTGCATTACCACTTTGTCACGCAGGAGGAATTTTGCCGGAGAGAGCGCTGCGGCGAATTTTTAGAGTGCAATCCGTATTCCAAAAACCGTTACGGTACGCTGCGCGCCCCTGTGGAGCGCGCAATCGCGCGCGGGCGCGACATTATCCTCGAGATAGAGGTAAAGGGCGCGCGTGACGTGCGCCGCGCCTTCCCGGATTCGATTGGAATTTTCATCGCGCCGCCGGATTTTGAGGAGCTGCGCCAGCGGCTTTTGGGGCGGAGGACGGATTCCGCGGAGGATATTGCCGACAGGATGGCAATCGCGGAGGAGGAAATGCACGCGGCAAATGAGTTTGACTATGTGGTTGTCAACGACGATCTGGACGCGGCGGCAAGCCGTGTTTTAGAGATAATAAGCGGAAAATAATTAAAAAACACGAAAATGGAGGAAATTTTTTATGCTATACCCGTCGCTTTCTCAGCTTTTGACCCAGGTGAACAGCCGATATCTGCTTGTGAACATCATCGCAAAGCGCGCGCGGGAGCTTTCCGCCGCGAGCGAGCGGCGCGGAGAGCCGTTGTCAAAAAAGCCGGTTTCGCACGCGATTGACGAGATTTCACGCGGTGAAATCCGCGCTTGCGTAGACTAAAAGGCGTTCACGCGTGAGAGGTATTCTTGCCGCGCGTGTCGCGGTAGAGGCGGCGCGCTTTCACATCGACAAGCCGTATGATTATATCATTCCGGAAACTTTGAGGGATGTCGCCGTCTGCGGATTGCGGGTCGCTGTGCCGTTTGGACGCGGAAACCGCGAGAGCGAGGGGATAATCCTCTCGCTTTCTGAAACGGAGACGATGCCCGCGCCGATGAAGTGCGTCTCCCGCGCACTTGAATCCAAGCCCGCGATTACGGAAGAGCAGCGAAAGCTTGCCCTTTGGATGAGCGAACGCTTTTTCTGCACTGTATTCGACGCCGTGCACGCCTGTCTGCCCGCCGGGCTTTGGCTGCGGGAGGGTAAGGCGGCGCAGACTCAAAAGACCGCGAAATATGTTGCGCCGGCGATTGCACCGGAGGACGCGCGCATGTTTGCCGAGCGGCGGCGGCTTTCCGCGCCGACGCAGTCGGCGATACTCGCTCTGCTGGCGGACTTCGGGGAAATGTCACGCAGCGATGTGCTGTATCGCACGGGGGCGACCGGCGGGGTGCTCCGCGCTCTTGAGCGGCGCGGAGAAATAACAATAATTGAGCGTGAATTTTTCCGCGCGCCAAAGGTGCGCGCGACGGAGCCCTCCGGCGAGCTTGCGCTGTCTGGCGAGCAGCGCGCCGCATATGATATATTGCTGCCGCTTATGCGATCGGATAAGCCGGAGGCTGCGCTGTTGTACGGCGTTACCGGCAGCGGGAAAACACAGGTTTACATAGCTCTGATTGAAAAGGCGATAGAGGACGGCGGCAGCGCGATTGTGCTTGTGCCGGAGATTGCCCTTACGCCGCAGCTCATGAGCATATTTATCTCACGCTTCGGCGATAAGGTCGCGGTGCTGCACAGCGCGCTCACGCCAGGAGAGCGTTTTGACGAGTGGCGCAGACTGCGCTCCGGCGCGGCGTCCGTCGCGATAGGTACGCGATCTGCGGTGTTTGCTCCGCTGACAAGCCCAAAGCTGATTATCATCGACGAGGAACAGGAGCGCACGTATAAGTCAGAGTCGGCGCCGCGGTATCACGCGCGGGAAATCGCAAAATACCGCTGTGTAAAATCCGGCGGATTGCTTCTGCTCGGTTCGGCGACGCCGTCGGTTGAGAGTATGTATGCCGCCGAGCGCGGGAAATATCATCTTGTGCGCATGGATTCGCGATATGGCGAGCATGGTATGCCCGGCGTTATAATCGCGGACATGAAAGCTGATCTGCAAAGCGGCCGCGGCGGCGTAATCGGCTCCGTACTTGAGCGGGAGATACGCGAAAATCTGTCGCGCGGGGAGCAGAGCATACTCTTTCTCAACCGCCGCGGGGCAAGTCCGGTCGTCGCCTGCCCGGAGTGCGGCTATACTTTCAGGTGCGATAAATGCAGCGTATCACTGACGTATCACTCCGCAAACGGGAGACTGATGTGCCACTATTGCGGACACTCCGAGCCGGAGGCGGATTGTTGTCCGGAATGCGGAGGACTGCTGCGCAGGAGCGGCGCGGGCACGCAAAGGGCGGAGGAGGAGCTTTCAGCGCTGCTGCCCGGCGTTGGAATTTTGCGGATGGACGCGGATACAATAAGCGCGGAGAACTCGCACGACAAGATACTTGACAGATTTCGAACCGAGAAGATACCGATCCTTCTCGGGACGCAGATGGTTGCCAAGGGTCTGGACTTTGAGAATGTGACGCTTGTCGGCGTTCTCTCGGCGGACTCTATGCTGTACATCAGCGACTACCGCGCGCACGAGAGGACGTTCTCGCTCATCACTCAGGTTGTGGGCAGGGCGGGGCGCGGGGCAAAGCCGGGACGCGCGGTGATTCAGACAATGACGCCGGAGCATGACGTTATAAGACTTTCGGCGCGCCAGGATTACGACGGATTTTACCGGCAGGAGATCGAGGCGCGCCGGAGCGCGGCAGTGCCGCCGGTGCGGGATATGTTTGCCGTGGCGCTCTCGGGCGAGAACGAGACTGCGGTTGTGGCGGCGTCAATGAGAATGAGATTGATGCTTGACGGCTTTCTGCGCGGAAGAGCGGACGCCGCGCTGCTTGGGCCCGCGCCGGCGCAGATATTGCGTGTGAATGGCAGATATCGGTACAGAATATCTGTTTTGGCGGAAAACAATAAGGAAATACGAGCCGTTATTGCCTGCTGCGTTAGGGATTTCGCGCGCGACGCGCGCAACCGCGGCGTTGCGGCGCACGCTGACGCCGACCCGTTTGAATAATGATCAGAGGAGTATTGAAATATGGCTATTAGAAGCATCTTACAGGATGATGATCCCGCGCTGCGGAAAAAAAGCCGTCCGGTAACGGAGTTCAACGCGCGTCTGCACCAGCTTTTGGATGATTTGCGCGACACACTGCTTGAGGCGGACGGACTCGGTCTTGCCGCGCCGCAGGTCGGCGTGCTGCGCCGCGTCGCTTTGGTTGTTGACGCGGCGGAGGATGAGAACGGGGATTACGACGGCGACAGCGCGGACGAGAGCGTGCATGACAATGAGAGGCACGGCTTTCGTGAGAATATTATAGAGCTCATTAACCCTGAGATAATCTGTCGCGGCGGCGAACAGATAGGACAGGAGGGGTGCTTGTCCGTCCCGGGCACTTATGGCGTTGTGGAGAGACCAATGACTGTGCGCGTCCTTGCGGCTGACCGCTTCGGCAATCCCGTTGAATACAAGGCGGAGGGGCTTTTCGCGCGGGCAATGTGTCACGAAATTGATCACCTGGATGGGGTGATATTTACGGACGTCGCGCGCAGACTCCTCACAGACGAGGAGCTTGAACGTCTGCGCGCCGGGGAAAAAATTGATTTTGCCAAGGGAATCTAGACATTGAGAATTGTTTTTATGGGCACGCCGGATTTTGCGGCGGCTTCGCTCGGGCGGCTGTTTTCGGACGGACATGAAATTCCGCTCGTGCTAACGCAGCCGGATAAACCGAAAAACCGCGGGCAAAAGCTGCAAAAAAGCCCGGTGAAGCTTTTGGCGGAGGGAAAAACGGATATTTATCAGCCGGATTCTCTGAGATCCGGAGAGGCGGAGCGGATTATAAGAGCCGCCGCTCCGGAGCTTATTGCCGTCGTCGCGTATGGAAAGCTTCTGCCGGAGGAGATCTTGAATATACCGGGGCTTGGCTGTGTGAACCTCCATGGGTCGCTGCTGCCAAAGTACCGCGGCGCGGCTCCGATTCAGCGCGCCGTACTTGCCGGCGAGAAAACTGTCGGTGTGACGAGCATGTATATGGCGCGGGAGCTTGACGCGGGAGACATGATTTTTGCGGAAGCGACGCCGCTCGGTGAAAATGAGACCTCCGGCGAATTGCTTGAGCGCGCTGCAATACTCGGAGCGGATGTTCTGTCGCGTACTGTCACGGCAATCGCGCGCGGCGACGCGCCGAGAACCGCGCAAAACCACGCGCAGGCAACGTTTGCGCCTCCGCTGAGCAAGGCGGAGTCTCGCGTTGACTGGACAAAGCGCGCGCAAGCTGTGCATAACCAAATCCGCGGCTTGAATCCTTGGCCGTGCGCGGTCGCCGAGCTTGACGGGGAGCTGTTTCGCCTCCACATGTCGAAGCTCGCCGAGGGCGCGGGAGCGCCGGGGGAGATTATCGCGCGGGATAACGCGGGGTTCACAGTCGCTTGCGCCGAGGGAGCTGTGAAAATCACGCGGCTCCAGGCGTCCGGCGGCAAAATTATGGACGCCGGGGCGTATATGCGCGGTCACGCCGGATTTCCGGTAACTGTGCGATGAACGGGCGGGACGCCGCCGTCGCGGCGCTTGGCAAATATTCCGCGGGGGGAGATTTTCGAGAACTGATCACGCGCGTCGGCGACGCGCGTGAAAGAGCGCTGTGCGAAAAAATCGTCCTTGGAGTGCTGCAAAATGCATATTTTTTAGACTGGCACATCGCGCGATGCGCGAAAAAGTCAAAGCTCCAGCCGATTGTGCGGAATATTTTGCGCGCCGCCGCGTATCAGATAATTTTTCTGTC
>JAITGW010000167.1 GCA_031280325.1 Oscillospiraceae bacterium | reverse complement strand
GTGCTGTGCATCGCGATTCTCTTTGCGCTTCTGGGACAGAGCGTATTTGCCGCGTCGGCTGCGAACTTCAAAAAAACGCGAACCTACAAAGCCGGAACATTTCCCGATGTCTCATCCGGGAGCTGGTATTACAAGGCGGTTGTCGGAGGATATGAGTACGGATATTTTGACGGAACGGTCGGCGGGAAGTTTAACCCCGGCGGAAACATCACCGTGGCGGAGCTTGTGAAGGTTGCGGCGCTGTTGCGCAGCGCTTATTATAATGACAATGCGCAGTTTCCCGCGGGAGACACGTGGTATCGCCCATACACGGACTATGCCGTAAAAAACGGAATTATCACGGATGGCGAGTTCGCCTCGCTGACGGCAAGGGCGACGCGCGCTGACGCCGCGAAAATCATTGCGGCGGCGCTTCCGGAGGAGGCTTATGCCCCGATTAACGGCGTGCCGGACAACTCGATTCCGGATATTGGCATGGGCTATACATATTCTGACGCGGTGTACCTGCTTTACCGCGCGGGGATTCTCGCCGGCAAGGACGGCGCGGGACGGTTTTACCCGAACTATTCCGTCACTCGTGCGGAGGCGGCCGCCATGGTTCTGCGCATGGCAGAGGTCTCGGCGCGTGTTAAAACGCCGGAGCGAACGACGGGGGAGGACGTATTCGCCAAATGCGCGCCTGCGGTATTTCTTATCGAGGTTTTCGCAAAGGACGGCACCCTGCTGAAAAGCGGGAGCGGATTTTTCATTTCGGTGGACGGCATGGCGGTTACAAACTGCCACGTAATAGCGAACGCGTATTCGGCAAATATCATACTGAACAACGGGAAAACCACGCGCGTTGCCGGGATTTACGGTATGGATCAGCAGACTGATCTTGCGATTATACAGGTTATCAGTCTTGAGGGCCGCGGTTATCCGTATCTTCAAATGAGAGATTCAAACACGGTGAGAACGGGCGAGGAGATTTATACGATTTCAAGCCAGCTGGCGTATCTCAACTCAATTACAAAAGGAATTGTCTCGATGGCAAAGCGCGTTGTCGAGGAACAGACTTATATACAGCTTGACGCCGCGATTGCCAGCGGAAGCTCCGGCGGCGCGCTGCTTGACGCAAATGGAAATGTTATCGGCGTTGTGACGGGGAAGATAGCGGCCGGGGAGAGCTTTAACCTTGCCGTGCCGATTAATGATCTGAAACGTATTTCGACGGACAAGTTTGCCGCACTGCCGGAATTTATGAAAGCTCTGCCGTATTACGAGGGCTTTTTCCCCGCTCCGGATTTTGGTAAATACAGTTCCCGCTCGCCGATTCGCACGGATATCAGCGCATTTTACGCGCTGTACTACTACGCCTCGCTGCCCGAGGCGTCAAAGGACTCCGTAATCGCGGGATACGTGAAGCTGCTTGAGCAGAACAGGTACGAATTTTACGCCGAGTGGGAGTATGATTTGGGCTATGAATTTGACGACGAGGAATACATAGATCCGGACGAGATTGGCGACGACTATGACTATGGCGACGGATATGACTATCCGGGAGCGATAAAGGTTGAGTATTACAACATTCGGGCTTATGTAAATCCGTATTACCAGTCGTATGTAATATTCGGCGAAATGGTCAAAAACGGCGTGAGAGAGTTTTTTGTCGAGGTGGCATGACAAAAGCTCATATGAGGGTTAAGGGCGGAAAACAGCGGAAGCGGCAGCGTGCCGCTTCCGCTGTTTTTGCGGCGGAGCTTACGCGGAGAGTTTTAGAAAGCCGCAATAATGTTTTCGGAGGTGCAATTTTCGTATTTGCGCGCCCGGCGCGATAAAAAAATTTCCATCGGAAATATATTGCCCTCCCGCGGGCAAAATAAGCTTGCGGGAGGGTTTATGAATGCAAAAAAAATTTAACGCGCAGCAGAAAAGTGAGGCGCAGAAAAAAATGTCGAATACTGAATATAATAATTACGTCAGCCGCCGCGCTCCGAAATCTCCGATTGTGCGCAACACAATCCTGGCGTTTATCATTGGCGGCTTGATCTGCTGTGTTGGGCAGACGTTTATGCTGCTGCTCAAAAAAGGCGGGGTAAGGACGGAAAGCATTCCCGCCGCGGTCAGCGTGATAATGGTGTTTCTCGGTGGATTTGCGACCGCGCTCCATATCTATGACCGGCTGGCAAAGCACGCGGGAGCAGGAACGCTGATACCCATAACAGGCTTCGCCAACGCCATTGTGTCCCCGGCGATGGAGTTCAAAAGCGAGGGCATGGTTACGGGTATGGCGGCGAAGATGTTTGTTGTCGCGGGACCCGTCATCGTATTCGGAGTGTCAGCTTCCGTGCTGTTTGGGATAATATATTTCTTTCTGGGCGGGGGGAAGTAGAGTCCTGCGCCGTCTCCGCGCGCAGTAAGGCGCGCGCCGGAGCGATCCAAACAGGCTATTCGCCGAGCACCTGCGCCGCGGAACCGCCCGCGGACATGGATTGCGCGGCGGAAAGACCGTCCTGCGCCATCATGTTCTCAAGCACGTCGATGTCAGCGCCGATGTCAAGCGCGTCAGTGCGGAAAAGCTGATCAAGCTGGCGGTCAAACCCCTCCGCGAGCGACAGAAGAATCCGATCGATATTATACTTGGTGGATTCAATGTTTTCGCCCGCGATACCTTGTTTTTCAAGGGTGCGGTATGACCGCAGGAGCTTTTGTGTGGTGGGCAGATAGTAGTTCATGAAGCGGCGCAGGCTGGGAAGCTTATCCGGGTTTTCGCGCACTACGTTGAAGATTTTGCCGCAGGTCGTCTCAATGCGCTCTATCTTGCTCGATATTGACAGGTCGTCGATGTCATTGTTTAGCGTGCGCAGCTGTCGGAGGATTTTGTGATACTCGTCAACCGTTTCCCGGGCGGGTTTTTCATCGGCGGAAGCAAGAGGCGCGCCGGCGTCAAACGACATGAACAGCACGCCGGGGTACTTATCCACATATGCCGAGCCGGGGAGCAGCCCGCGGTTTATCATATCCTCCAGATCGCGTGCGACGCGTCTGCGGCTTGTTCCGACAGCGGCGGCGAGGGATGACACGGCGACAGTTTCCTTGTCTCCGATAATTGACGCGTATCGCGCGCACCGCCGCAACCTTTCGCGCGACGCACCGCGCAGACCGAGAAGCGTGATTGCGACCGCTGAAAACGACGCGCCGACAATCCAGAGCGGGAGCGTGGGAAGCGCGGTCAGGGGTGTGCCGCTGATGAAAAAGCCAAACGCGCTTGCCAGCGTGGAAACCGCCGTCACCGCGCTGATGATGGCGAAAACGAGCGCAGTAACGTGGGCCGGAGCGAGGCGCCGTCTCCGAGCCATGACGCGGTCAATGATCGAGAGCTGCTTTTTCGGCTGCCTGGAGTATGCGGGCGCGGCTGGCTTTTGCGCGGGTCGCGCGGGCGAGCTTTCTTGGTCGGAAAGATCTTGCGCGGCTCCGCCTTTGGCGGAGGGCTTATTGGGGGCGGCTTGCGCCGCCGCGCTTTGAGCGGGAGCGGTGGGCGTCCCGTTCTTTTGGCGCGCATAAAATTCGTCGGCGCGGGCGCGGAATTCATTGTTCGTCGGCTGAGCAGAGGAGGCGCTGAGAGAGCTTTTTGTGGATTTTGAGACCTTGATGATACCGTTTACAAGCATAATAATTCCTATTGGAATCAAACCGATCATGAACATTATTGCGGTTCCGATCCAATAGCCGATGCCTATCTCTTCCTTGTTGTTTTTATTGTTCGCCAACGTCAATCCCGCCTCCCTGTGTCACTTTGCGCCTATTATAGCATATTCGACGGCAAAAGCAAAGGCAAATTGAGTTAAAAACGAGTGATAATTTTTAATCTTTATTAAAGATTGAGCGCGCGCGCCGAACCGCTCACTGCGCTTCGCGTTTCCCCGGCTTTGCATTGCGGACTGCGGACTAAGGTGTCCGCCCATGCGGGCGGACGAATTGGAAAAGCCCGCTGCGGCGGGGTAAGAACGCCCCCACGGCTTGCGCCGTGGGGGTGGTGCCTCTCGGCAAAATCACATTAGGAATATATGTGACGAGATTGGAGTTTATGAGGGCAAGGCTTTTTCGCGCGCGCTCTGCGCTGTTCAGCTCAGCGTTTTGTGTCGGCGCGGATTTGCGCGGACAGCCGAAAAAATGAGCTATGCCAGAGCGTCTGCGATCGCGCGGGAGGCAAAACCGTCCCCGTATGGGTTTGACGCGCGGCTCATGGACGCATACAGCGCATCGTCGCAAAGCAGGCGGGTGAAGCGCTCGTATACGCACGCCTCGTCCGTTCCCGCGAGAAGGAGCGTACCTGCCGAGATCCCCTCCGGGCGCTCCGTCGTGTCGCGCAGGACAAGCACCGGCTTGCCGAGCGACGGAGCTTCCTCCTGAATTCCGCCGCTGTCGGTGAGGATAAGGTGCGCCCGCGCGAGAAAATTATGAAAATCCAGTGCGCCCAGCGGCTCGATAAGGCGGATCCGCGGATGAGCGCCGAGAATGTCCCGCGCCGCGCTTCCGACTGCGGGGTTGAGGTGTACGGGATAAATCACCTTAATGTCAGGGCTCTCGCGGACGACGCGCAGAACGGCACGGAAAATGACGCGCATGGATTCACCGAGGTTTTCGCGTCGGTGCGCCGTTAGCATAACGAGCCGGGAGTCCGCCGCCCAATCAAGGTCCGGGTGGGAGTAATCGGCGCGCACGGTTGTTCGAAGCGCGTCAATCGCCGTGTTGCCTGTGACGAAAATCGTATCCGCGCGCTTGCCCTCCCGCAAGAGGTTATTGCGCGCGCTGTCCGTCGGAGCGAAATGATACGACGAAACGCTGTCAATAGCCTGACGATTGAATTCCTCCGGATAGGGGGATTTGATGTTATATGTACGCAGCCCCGCCTCCACGTGACCGACGGGAATTTCGAGATAAAATGCCGCAAGAGCGGCGGCAAATGCCGTCGTCGTGTCCCCGTGAACTAGCAGAACATCGGGACGCAGCTGCGAGAGCAGCGCGCGCATACCGCTCACGGTGCGCTCTGTGATGTCAAACAGCGTTTGCTGCTCACGCATGATGTCAAGGTCAAAATCCGGAGCTACGCCGAAAACGTCGAGCACCTGGCGGAGCATTTGACGGTGCTGCCCGGTGACGATAACCGTCGTGCGAAACTCGTGCGCGCGGCTTTCAAGCTCCAGCGCGAGCGGGCACATTTTTATTGCCTCCGGGCGCGTTCCGAAAACGAGAGCGATATGTTTCATGCGGTTCCTCACTGTTAAATAGCGTCGGGGAGTTCCTCAATGCAAAACGGATGTCCCGCGGGGTCGAGCATAACCCGCCACTTGTCAGAGTATTGCGCTTCCGCGATTCTTGCCCCGCAGGCGAGCGCGTGCGCAATGTCGCGTTCAAGGTCATCAGTATGGAAATCCAGGTGCGCCATAGGTTGCTGCGCGCCGGGAGTAACAGGCCAGACGGGCGGCGCATACTCGTCATTTTCCTGAAAAAGCAGGATCATGCCGTTGTCCCCGTTCACAAGCCCGACGAATTTGCCGCCGTCCGTGTTTGTAAAGCGTATCGTCCAGCCGGTCAGCTTTTGGTAAAAATCCGCAAGCGCGTCCGCGTCGCGGGAATCGATGGTCACACACCCAAGCTTCATAATTTCTCCTTTTAATAGTCGGTATTTATTGTTCCTATCCCTGCCAGCTTGCGAGATATTTCTCCTGCTCCGGCGTGAGCGCGTCGATTAATATTTCCTCCGCGCGCAGCTTGAGCCGGGCGACTTCCGTGTCTATGGAGTGCGGTGCGAGCATTACCGAAGCCGGCATGTTTCCGGCGTTGTCGAGCACATATTTAGCCGAGAGCGCCTGAATCGAGAAGCTCATGTCCATGATTTCCGCCGGATGTCCGTCGCCGGAGGCGAGGTTAACGAGCCGCCCCTCCGCGATTACGAACACGCGCCGCCCGTTTGGCAGATCATAGCCCATGATGTTGCGGCGCGCCTCGCTCTTGCACACGGCGTATTCCTCAAGCGCGGGCATGTCCACCTCGACGTTGAAATGCCCGGCGTTTGAGAGAATAGCGCCGTCTTTGAGCAGGTCAAAGTGACGAGTTGTGATGATTCCGCAGCAGCCCGTGGCTGTCACAAAAATATTGCCCAGGCGCGCCGCCTGTTCCATTGCCATGACTGTGTAGCCGTCCATTGACGCCTCAAGCGCCTTGACGGGGTCAATCTCCGTCACGATAACCTTCGCGCCGAAGCCGGAAGCGCGCATCGCGATCCCGCGGCCGCACCAGCCATAGCCCGCCACGATGACGGTTTTTCCCGCGACGATAAGGTTTGTCGTGCGGTTGATGCCGTCCCAGACGGACTGGCCCGTGCCGTATCGGTTGTCGAACATGTGCTTGCATTTCATGTCGTTCACGGCGATCATCGGGAATTTCAAAAGCCCCTGCCGTTCCATTGCGCGCAGGCGGAGAACGCCGGTCGTC
>JAITGW010000166.1 GCA_031280325.1 Oscillospiraceae bacterium | reverse complement strand
CCGGGGCGGCGGCGCATGGACGAGCATTATCTGATACAGCTGCTGCGCGGCACGGCCTGGCCGATTACGGAGCTTTCATTTGTCGCGGAACGCGACGGCGAAATTGCCGGGCATATCGTATATACAAAAAGCACGGCGGGCGGCAAGCCGACAATCACATTCGGACCGCTGTCTGTTCTGCCTGAATATCACAGGCAGGGCATTGGCAGAGCGCTGGTGGAGCACAGCATGAACGCGGCGCGGGAAATGGGCTTCGGCGCTGTAGTAATCACGGGCGTACCGGAGTATTATCCTAAGCTTGGCTTTTCGAGAGGGCGGGATTTTGGCATATCCCTGCCGGACGGCGCTTCGCCGGACGCGCTGATGGTGTATGAGCTCATTCCCGGATATCTTTCCGGCGGCGGCGCTGTGGGCTTTGAGGCAGCTGGCATATTTGAGCAAGCCGAAAATGACGACGCGGGCTTTGCTGTGTTCCACAAGCAATTTATGCGGGAAAGCTATCCCGAAAGACTGATCCTCCGTCCCCTGTTTGACGGAGATATTGCCTTAATGGAGCGCTGGCTTTATGCGCCGCACGCGGCAAAGTGGTTTGAGCATCCGGACGATTGGCTGAACGAAATTCGCGGACGCAGGGACAGGTTTTCGTTTATGCACTATTTCATCGCCGAGTATGAGGGCGTTCCGATTGGATTTTGTGATTACTACGATACCCATGCTTCACAGGGCTATGAGGAGGAGTGGAGCGCGCAATGGCGCGTTAACGAACGCAAGGGCGAGGTGTACGGCATTGACTATCTCATCGGCGAGAAGGATTATCTGAGGCGCGGCTTTGGCAGGGATATGATTTTGCGTTTGTTGGATAAAATCCGGCAAGCGGGCGCAAAGATTGTCCTTGCCGGCATTGACAGAGATAACAAAGCAAGCCGCCGTGCGCTTGAAGCCGCCGGATTTGTCCGGAGCGGCGGCGAATATGTGCTGGAACTAAGCGAGAACGCTCCGGATCAAACGGAAAGTGAGCGCAATTTGCGTTTATGCGAATCCGCGGGATATTCACGCTTTCGGGAGGATATGGATTCAGCGGGCACTGCGTCTGTGCGCTTGGAAAAATGCTGTGCTTTTAAGGATATCAAAGCCGAAATGGATACGCCCGCCGTCCGCCGCATCATCTCCTATGCCGCCGTTGACGGAACCCCCGAAGGCACTCGCCGTGAGGTTGAGCTATACCAAAACAGTACCGGCTTGAACTTTTACGGCTATCTGCAAAACGGTGTGACAGCCGCCATTTGCGGCTTTGAGGAGCACCCGGACAAAATCGAAATTCACCTCATTTCCGTTGACGAAACACTTCGCCGCAAAGGGATTGGATCGGCTATGGTGCGTGAGCTTCAGCGCATATACAATAAGCCCATCGAAGCCGAAACTACGGATGAAGCTGTCGGCTTTTACCGCAAGACAGGCTTTTCGGCGGAAAGCTTTGCCGATCCGACATTTGGCAGGAAGTGGATGTGTGCGCTGCAAGTCTGAAAATATGGGTCAAATCATGAATGACCCGGCACAATACGGCTTTTGCGGGCATTTCGCAAGCGGGGCACACGCAAGAGCGCAAGAATCTGTTGTTCCGGGGATACGTTATAGCATTTACGGACAGAACGGGGCGCGGAATCAAGCGCTTCCGCGGTCAAAAGGCTGACTGCGGAAGCGCTTTTTGTGAAAAAATACGCCCGAAAGAATGATCCGATTGGGAAAATGACGGCATCGGCGGACGTGACGCGCCGGATGGACGGTCACTGCCGAGCGCCGCGGAAAGAGAGTACGCTCCATAGGTTTTCGATATAGCTTGCGCGGTCGTTTTTATACTTCAGATAGTATGCGTGCTCCCATACGTCAATGAGCAGCCTGGGCTTTGCGCCTCCGTTATTGTTCAGAACCGTGTCTTGATTTGCTGTTGTCGTGATGAAAAGCGCGCCGCCGCGCCGCTCTGCCAGTGCGGCCCATCCGGAGCCGAACACGCTCTCCGCGGCTCTTGTCAGCGCGCTGCGAAATGCGGACATGCTGCCCCAAGAGGCATCAATGCGCGCCTGAAGCTCGGAATCCGGCGCGCCCGCGCCGCCGGGGGACAGATGGTTGAAGAAAAAGGCGTGATTGTACACGCCGCCGGCGCTGCGCAGTATCTGCGCGCGTGCTGCGAAGGGCAGGCGCTGACAGGTGAGAAGCTGCTCTAACGTCAGTCGCTGCAGAGCTGGATACGGCGCGAGCGCCGTGTTGAGGTTGCTTATATACGCCGCGAAATGCTTGTCGTGATGATAGCGCATGGTCTCCTCGTCGATGTGCGGCTCAAGCGCGTCGTAAGCATAGGGGAGCGGCGGCAGAGTGAAGGGATAGCGGCTTTCCGGCATGTTTGCCCCTCCTTGATTGTTGATGGCTGTAAACACGCTATAATATGCGCGCGCGGAGCGGAGTGTTATTGCATAAATTCGCCATTTGAACAGAGGAGGGCGGCTTAAAATCAGCGCTTATGTCCTGCACCTGCGCTAAAATATGCGAAAATTGTTATAATTGTCTTGTAAAGCGTGTGCGTTTGTTGTATAATGTCCTCAAAAATCAGAAAAGAGGTATGCCTGTGAACGGGAAATATCTTGAGGAAAGCACTCCGAAGCTCGGCTTTGGATTTATGCGTCTGCCGCACGCCGGCGCAGGGGACGACGCTCCGTTTGATTACAAACAGATTAACAAAATGGTTGATTATTTCCTAGACGCGGGGTACACGTATTTTGACACCGCGTTCGTTTACGGCGGCTCGGAGGAGGCGATGCGTGAGACGCTTGTCCGGCGTCATCCGCGGGACAGATTCACAATTGCCTCAAAGCTTAACTTCAACGCCGCGATCTCCGACGGGAAGCCGCCCGCGCCCGGTTCGCCCCCGCCCGAGATTCCGGACGCTGCGGAGTGCCGCCGCAGGCTCGTATCGCAGTTTGAGACGACGCTGGCGCGCTTGGGCACGGACTATCTGGACTTTTATCTGCTGCACGGTCTTGGAGGACCCGGGATTGAGCTTGCGGAGAAGATGGGCGGCTGGGAGTATGCAAAAGAACTCAAGGCGCAAGATAAAATAAGGCATCTTGGCTTTTCGTTCCACGGCACGCCGGAGGAGCTTGAAGGGATTTTGGCCGCGCACCCGGAGACGGAGTTTGTCCAGCTTCAGATAAATTATCTCGACTGGGAGGATCCCGAATACCGCGCAAAAGAACAGTATGACATCTGCCGCAGGTATAACAAGCCTATCGTGGTTATGGAGCCTGTCCGCGGCGGACAGCTTGCGGCGGAAAATTCCGCGTTTGCAAAGTTTTTCAAGGAGCTTGAGCCGGATTCCTCCGTCGCCTCCTGGGCATTGCGTTTTGTGGCGGAAAAGCCAGGTTTGCTGACGATTCTTTCGGGCATGAGCGCGTATGACCAGGTTGTTGACAACGTCAGAACGTTCGAGGGACTCAAGCCGATGACTGACGAGGGGCGCGCCGCGATTAAGAAATCGCAGGAGACGATCGCCGCGATTCCGCGCGTGCCGTGTACTGCATGCCGCTATTGCAAGGACTGTCCCGCGGGTATCCCGATCCCCGCGATGTTTGACCTTTACAACGACTATCTGGCGTACAACGTGTTCAACAGCCACATGTACGGGTTCTTTTCCAGGGGCGGCAAGCCGAGTGACTGTATCGGATGCAAAAACTGCGAAAACGAGTGTCCGCAGCGCATCGAAATTGCCGCGCTGATGGGGAAAATCGCGGCAATCGCTCCGAAATAGGATGAGCCGCCTTGTTTGTGAAAAGAACCCCAGTCCCTCAATCACCGGAGGTAATCTATGAGCTATAACTTAATGCCGCCGGAGGATGTCGAGCGCATGTTCCGCCGGATGGAGCTTGTCCGGCCGGATACATCGGCGGTGCGGCGCAAGTTTCTCGGCTGTCCGTACGGAGAGGATAAGCGTCAGGCGCTGGACATTTACCTTCCGGGCGACGGCGCGGGACCGTTTCCCGTCGTGATTTTCATACATGGCGGCGCGTGGATGAGCGGACACCGCGCCGACGCGCAGCTTGCGCCTTTTCTCCCTGGGATAGAGCGGGGCTATGCCGTGCTGTCGCTTGGCTATCGCCTTATTCCGAATATCCGCTGGCCGGAAAATCTGTTCGACATTAAGTCTGCGCT
>JAITGW010000158.1 GCA_031280325.1 Oscillospiraceae bacterium | reverse complement strand
ATCTAAATTTTTCGCGTTTTTTATCGCTTTTCATATGCAACACGCACATAAAAAGCGATAACACGAACAGAGCGGCCGTTCCGCCGCTCTGTTCGTTTCTGTTTGCAAGTTTTTATTTGCAGCCGCAGGGATAGTTATCGGGAAGGTTTGACATGGGCGGAATCTGCGGCATAGCTGGCGCGTTCGGCATATTCGGCATTTCGGGCGCGTTTGGAAGATTCGGCGCCGGGGCATTCGGGAATATCGGCTTGCCGGGGGCGTTTAGATTCGTCTCTATGGCAAAATGATCGCAGTCAACAAAGGTTTCGCCGACCTTGACGGACGCGCCGAAGTCTATGGGAACGTCGATGCGGATTTTCTGCGCGATGACAAAGTGGCACACGCCGCCGACCTTGCCGCGGCACCGCTCCTCCGCGCTCATCGTCGGCTCGCCGCAGCATTTGACGCACACGGGTCCCGGAATCGCAAAGGGTTTTACGGTCACGGGGACGGCTACTCCGGCGTAATGGGTGCCCACTGCCGGGCAGGCGGCGCCGGTCTGGATTTCGTTATCTAACATGGCAGTTCACTCCGAGTTTATTTATTGAGGAAAGGTTTCCCTTCAAGAGCATTGTATGCCGGAGCGCCGCTTCGGGTGCATTTGCGCGCAAACTCGCCCCGCCGTCCCCGAAGCGCCGCTTGGATATTTGTGACCATTTCATAAAGAGTATAAATATATATATTGTGAAATATGCCTTGACAAAATTGACAAAATTGTTCGGATAGATTATAATACCGATATACTAAATGACGAAAAGAATTGCATGTCAATGAAACACCCCATTAAAAAACTTCTCGGCATCCTCGTCATTCTCTCGCTCGCGCTGGCGACGTCAACGGCGGCGTTTGCCGCGGGAGACCGGAACGGGTCGCAGTCTGCGCCCGCTGCGACCGCGGAGGAAATGAAGGAGTATCTGATTGCGAAGGGTTATCCTGCGGACTACGTTAACGGATTGGCGGATCCGCAGCTTGAAGATCTTTACGGAACAGCATATGGCAACAATGTGTATTTTGGAGGGCTGGAAACTGTCGTTCTCAACAGTAACGACGGAAATCCGCTGTTGCGCGGCAGCATACCTGTGAGCCAGCTGTCATTTTCGGTTGCCACGACATACATCACAATGCCCTACAACGGCGCCAATTACATCACAGATGTGAATGTTTACGTCACTTACAATTGGGTGGAGCTCCCGGTAATTTGGGGGATTGACTCCATCGCGGTGAACTGGAACAGCAACCTTTTGACTTATGACGGCGATTTTATTTCGTATAATTTGTGCAGGAACGCAGCAAATTCAAACTGGCTTACGGCATTCGCGTGGTATGCGCCCGCGGAATTAAGACAGGGCGGACTGGGTACTTTCGCCTACCTCAACAGAACTTCGATTCCGGATAATATTCTTGTTAACGGGCAGCGGGGCAGCGTAAGTTTTTACCTTATACCGACGCAGACACTTGGCATGAAGTATAGCCCGACCAACAGCGCGACGACCGTCAGCGCGGACTATGTACACAATAAATCGCCTCTCGGGCTTTCGCTTTCCTTTACCTTTCCGGGAACTGGGTTGGTATCGGCACTGGCATTCTTACTGATTCGATCTCGGCGTCGAAAACGATATTATACGGAGCATAAATGACCCAGGGAAACAACGGCACACGGAATCGCAAAGAGCGGAAGCTGCGTAATGCCGCTCCCGCTCTTTATTCGCGCCTTGGATTTAGTCCAGCGCTTCGATAATCGCCGGGATAACCTTGTACAGATCGCCGACAATGCCGTAATCCGCGACCTCGAAAATCGGGGCGGAATCGTTTTTGTTGATCGCAACGATATATCCGGAGTTTTGCATACCGGCAAGGTGCTGGATCGCGCCGGAGATTCCGCACGCAAAGTAAATCTGCGGCTTTACCGTCGTTCCCGTCTGACCGACCTGGTGGCTGTGGTCGATCCATCCGGCGTCAACGGCGGCGCGCGACGAGCCGACAACGCCGCCGAGCTTATCGGCAAGCTGTTTTATGAGCTTAAAGCCGTCCGCGTTGCCGAGTCCCGCGCCTCCGGATACGATAATCTTCGCGTCGGTGAGGGATACCTGCTCCGTAAGTCCCTTGATGATCTCCAGAACCTTGACGCGGATATCCCCGTCGGAAAATTTCGGATCAAGCTTAATCAGCTCGCCCTTTTTGCCGGGTACGCGCACCGGCTTTTCCATAACGCCGGGGCGCACGGTGGACATCTGCGGACGGTGCTGCGGGCAGAGGATCGTCGCCATGAGGTTTCCGCCGAACGCGGGACGCGTCTGCATGAGCTTTTTGTCCTCCGGGTCAATATCCAGCTTTGTGCAGTCCGCCGTGAGTCCCGTGCCGCACTGAACGGCAAGGCAGGGACCGAGATCGCGTCCGATATGCGTCGCGCCGAGGAGCACGATTTCGGGCTTATACTTCACGATCGCCTCATAGATGACCTTCGTGTACGCGTCGGTGTTGTACGTCACAAGCTCCGGCGCGGAGGCATAGTACACCTTGTCGGCGCCATACTCGTAAATCTCGTCAACGAGAGAATCAACCTTGTCGCCGCAGAGGATCGCGCACAGACGGCAGCCTATCTCTCCCGCGAGCTTTTTGCCCTCGCCGAGCAGCTCGACCGAGACGCTCATAAGCTTGCCGTCGCGCTGCTCCATAAATACCCACACGTCGTGGTAAAGCGAGATGTCAACAGCGCCCTTTTTCTCTTCGGCAATGTTTTCAATCGCCTTGATTTTCGGCGGGCATGCCTCGATGCACTTGCCGCAGCTTGTGCATTTCGGACCGATGACGGCCTTTTTGTCTACGATTGTGATAGCGTCAAACGGACATGCCTTTACGCACGAGCCGCAGCCTATGCATTTTTCGCTGATAATTTTAATAGCCATGTGTAACTATCCTCCTATATCGCGTGCTTTGCGCGGAGTCCTGTGACGAGCGCCGCCGCCATTTCCGGAACGGAGCCTGCGAGCATTTCGCCCTTACCCTTAGGCGATGGCGTGAAGCTTCTGAAAACCTGGGTGGGGCTTGCTTTAAGACCGCAATCCTCCGCCTTGAGAGCTACGTCGTTCTCGTTCCACACCGGTATTTCCTTCTTATACGCGTCCTCAATGCGTTCAACCGTCATATAGCGCGGGGTGTTAAGCTCCTTCACGGCGGTGAGCAGGCAAGGAGTTTTGACCTCAATGACTTCATACCCGTCCTCAAGCTGGCGCTCAACGATAACAGAGCCTTTTCTCACCTCGCGGATCGCCTGTACATATGTCACGGACGGAATTCCAAGGCGCTGCGCCGTCTGTGGGCCGACCTGCGCCGTGTCTCCGTCGATCGCCTGACGTCCCGCGAAAATGATGTCATAATCGCCGATTTTACGCACGCCTGCCGCAATCGTCGTGGACGTTGCGCAGGTGTCGGCTCCGCCGAAGGTTCTGGACGAGAGCAGCGCCGCGTCGTCCGCGCCCATCGCAAGACATTCGCGCAGCATATATGTCGCCTGGGGCGGACCCATGGATAGAACGGAAACTGTCGTATCGGGGTACTTGTCCTTGAGGGCGAGCGCGGCTTCAAGCGCGTTCGCATCGTCCGGATTGAGGATTGACGGCACGCCGTCACGGATAAGCGTACCCGTGACGGGATCAATCTTGACCTCGTTCGTATCGGGAACCTGCTTTGCGCAG
>JAITGW010000139.1 GCA_031280325.1 Oscillospiraceae bacterium | reverse complement strand
GAGCAGCCGCTGCGCCTCATTCCGAATCGGGCGGAACACCTCGATAACAGCCTCGCCGACGCGTGATTTGAAGTCGCCGTACCCCATTCCGTCAAACTCCGCCTCGGTTCCTTCAATGGTTTTGCCGGTACACGCGGAATAAATCTGAATAAGGTTCGACACGCCGGGTTTATTTGCAGGGTCAAAGCGCACATCGGAGTCACTGTCGGTCACCGCGCGGCGAAACGCGCGCGCGATATCCTCCGGCTTGTCCATGAGATAGATGCATCCGCCGGGTGATTGATCCGACTTGCTCATCTTGCTCTCGGGGCTTTGGAGGCTCATGATCCGGGCGCCTACCTTGGGGATAAACGGCTCCGGAATCTTAAACGTTTCGCCATAGAGGTTGTTAAAGCGCGCCGCGACGTCGCGCGTAAGCTCGATGTGCTGCTTTTGATCCTCGCCGACAGGTACAAAATCAGCTTGATACAGAAGAATATCGGCAGCCATGAGCGCGGGATATGTGAACAGACCGGCGTTGATGTTCCCGGCGTTTTTCGCGGACTTGTCCTTAAACTGCGTCATGCGCGACAGCTCTCCGAACATGGTATAGCAGCCGAGAATCCAGCCGAGCTCCGCGTGCTCCGCTACGTGGCTTTGGATAAAGATGATGTTTTTCTGCGGGTCAAGCCCCGCCGCGACATACTGCGCGATTTGTTCAAGGGTGTTGCGGCGCAGGGCAGCGGGATCCTGGCGCGCGGTGATTGCGTGCATGTCGGCGATCATATAATAACACTCGAACGCATCCGCGAGCTCGACCCAGTTTTTGATCGCGCCGAGATAGCTCCCCAGCGTCAGCGCGCCGGAGGGCTGTATGCCCGAGAGGATTACTTTCTTGTCTGCGGCATTCGTGCTCATTATTTGCTGACTCCTAACTTTGCGGCGATTTTTTTGAAGCCGGGCATACTGCGCTCAATCGTCGATTTCGCGACGCAATAGGCGATACGCGCATAGCCGGGGCAGGCAAAGCTTGTTCCCGGGACGAAGAGGATATTCTCATCCTTTGCCGCCGCGACAAATGCCTTGTCGTCGCCTCCCGGGGCCTTGACCCACATGTAAAACGCGCCCTGCGGGAACACGCACTCGAATCCAAGGCTTGTAAGCCCGTCATACAGCGCGCGTCGGTTTTGATCATACGCGCAAATATCGGTCTGCGCCTCAAGGCAGCGCGCGACGGCAAGCTGTATAAGGCTTGGCGCGTTGACAAAGCCGAGAACGCGCGTGGCGATGCTCACGGCGTCGAATATGAGGCTGAAATCCTCAAGTTCTGACGGGATGACGATATAGCCGATACGCTCTCCCGGCAGCGACAGCGACTTTGACCAGGAATAGCACACAAACGTGTCGGGATACAGCTTTGTGACATACGGCACACAGACTCCGTCATACGCGAGCTCACGGTACGGCTCGTCTGAAATCAGATAAATCGGCGCGCCGAACTCCTTGGATTTTTTCGTGAGTACGCGCGCGATGGCGCGCAGAGACTCCTCGGAATAAATGACGCCTGTGGGATTATTCGGAGTGTTGATGATAACGGCGCGGGTTTTCGCGGTGATGACCGTCTCCAGACTCTCCGCCGAGGGCTGAAATGTCGGAATGTTCGGCGGCGCGACCTTGAGCGCGCCGTCATAGTTTGCGACATAATTTCCGTACTCGACAAAATACGGAGCGAACGCCGCGACTTCGTCTCCCGGATTCAGGAGAGTTTTAAGCACGGAGTTGAGCGCGCCGGCGGCGCCGACGGACATGATGATGTTCCCGGAGGAGAATGACGTCCCGTGTCTCCGGTTAATTGAGTGCGCAACCGCCTCGCGCACGGCGGGGAAGCCCGCATTTGACATATAGCCGTGTATATCCACGGGAGAGGTGTCGTCCAAAACGTCCCGTATCGCGGACTTCACAGCCTCCGGCGGGGGAAAATTCGGATTTCCGAGACTGAAGTCGAACACGTTTTCGCGCCCGAACTGCGCCGCGAGACGGTTGCCTTCCTCAAACATCGCGCGGATTACGCTGTTGTTTTGGGCAAGAGCCGCCATTTTATTTGAAATCATGGAAACGCCTCCGATTTTGATGTGCATTTATTGGGAAAACCCGGTTACCGCGCGGGCGGGCAAAGCCGCAGAAATGATAGTTGGCAATTATTATAGCACATCGGGCG
Source organism: Oscillospiraceae bacterium (assembly GCA_031280325.1). Taxonomy (GTDB): domain Bacteria; phylum Bacillota; class Clostridia; order Oscillospirales; family Oscillospiraceae; genus JAIRRO01. The sequence continues at coordinate 6,462 of JAITGW010000139.1, read as the reverse complement.
GAGGTTGTCAAAAAATTCAGCTCTTAGCGTACTTCTCCGCCAGCCGGACAATGCTGTTTGCCAGAAATGCCGCGCCGAAGCCGTTATCGATGTTCACCACGCCGACGCCCGACGCGCAGCAGTTGAGCATCGCGAGCAGCGCCGCAAGTCCGCCGAAGCTCGCCCCGTATCCGACGCTCGTGGGCACGGCAATGACAGGCTTGTCCGTCAGCCCGCCGACGACGGAAGCAAGCGCCCCCTCCATTCCCGCCGCGACGATGATAACATCAGCGCGGCGAACCCCGTCAAGCTTTGACAGAAGGCGGTGAAGTCCCGCCACGCCGACGTCTGAAATCCGCTCGACGCGGTTGCCGAGAAATTCCGCCGTGACGGCGGCCTCGTCCGCCACGGGCAGATCGCTTGTGCCGGCGCAGGCGACTAAAATTCCGTGTTCCCGCACCGTCTGCGGCGCTCGCCGCAGGGTGATTATACGTGCGGAGGCGTGATACTGTATGTCCGGGACATGCTCCGCGACGGAGCGGTAAGCCTCCGCGTCCGCCCGCGTCGCCAGAATATTTTTTGCGCCCCTGGAAATCATATTCTGAAAAATCCCCGCAATCTGCCCGGGTGTTTTTCCGGCGCAATAGATAACCTCGCTCTCTCCCGTGCGCAGGCTGCGCTGGTGATCCACCATTGCGTACCCCAGGTCGTCATACGCCGGAGTGCGGAGCAGCTCCGCGGCGGACGCGGTGTCAAGCTCTCTCCGGCGGACGCGCTCTAAAATATCGTTGATATTCATTATGTGCCTCGCTTTCGCGTATATTTTCTCTGTTCCAGATGGTCTGTTACGCCGCCGCTCAGACTCGCTTGCGTATTTGCGCCGCGCATTGCGCAGTTTTCTAAAAAAATCGGCGGCGCCCGCCAAAATTTGCCGTATCCGTCATAAAATCCGTAAGTTCAGATTGCGTCGGCGGTTATATAATCTTAAACTCACGCGCACCGCTTGTCAAGAACTCATTTTTGGTGTATAATAGAATAAAGCTTTGTATTCACGGGTCAAAAACCGTCAAGGGGACAGGATATGAAAAAGAACTCACTCCGCGCGCTCGCTCTGGCGCTTATGCTTGCCTTTACGCTTGCGCTGTCCTGCTGCGGCAGCCCAAAGGCGAAGGTTCAGGCAGAGTTTGACGCGCTTGCGGAGGAATATATGGTCTGCATCCTTTCGCAGTCTCCCGTAACCGTTCACAGCCTGTTCCGGAATCCGGAGGCGTATGGATTTCCGCCGGATATGCCCATAAGCTGGGGCGAGTTTTATACGGATCAGGACGAGACTGCTCCGGATCGGGAAAAGGAACTTTATAAAGCCATCGGCAAAATCAACAGGAGCGATCTGCGGGAGGATCAGCAGCTTACATATGATGTGCTGATGTATGAGGCGTGGTATTATGATACGGGCTATGCCCTGTATTATTATGACGAGCCGCTGAATGCGGACGGCAGCGGATACCACGTGGGGCTGCCCATTACGCTGTCTGAATATAAGCTGCAAACGGAAAAGGACGCGCGCGATTATGTAATTTTGACCGAAACGCTCGGCGGCGTTATCGACTGGATTATACGGTTCGAGACGGAGAAGAGCGCGGAGGGTCTGTTCATGACGGACAAGAGTCTTGACGCCGTCATAGAAGAGTGCCGCGCGTTTATCGGCAGCGGGGAGGAGTGCGTTCTCATCTCCGCGTTCCGCAAAAATCTTGCGGACATGGATGAGCCGCTTGCGCCACAGCTTCAGGAGGAGCTTTGCGCGCAGGTCGAAGCCGTGGTCGCAGACGAGGTCATGCCCGCCTACGAGAGGCTTATAAAGGGGATTGAGGCGCTGCGCGGGACGGGGGTGAACGACGCCGGGCTTTCCGGCTTGCCGCTGGGACGCGAATATTACGAATATGTTCTTGGGTTTTCCATGGGTGTGACGTGGAGCGTCGAATATCTGACCGAACGGCTCGATAACGCCCTGGGCGACACGCTGACCGCATTCTGGGATATTGCAAGCAAGGATTCGCAGGCGCTCTCCGCGCTGTATGAAGAGGAGCTGGGCTATCCGGAACTGTCCGCCGGGGAGACGGTGGAGCTTCTGCGCGAAAAGGCGCGGAGCGATTTCCCCGCGCTGCCGGATGAGATTGAGTATACGATCTTGCCGCTTGACCCGGCGCTTGAGGACGCCGCGCGCCCCGCGATGTACATCTCGCCGCAGATAGACGAAATAAACAAAAACACCATAATCGTAAACGAAAAGGTTATGAGAGAGGACGGCGACGCCGCGTATTTCTTCACGACAATGGCGCACGAGGGATATCCCGGGCATTTGCAGCAGTTTGTGACGGCTTATATGGAAAACATTCCCGCGCTGCGCAAGGTGATTTCCTATCAGGCAAGCACGGAGGGCTGGGCAACGTACGCGGAGTATTATTCCTATAAATACCTCAGCGGCGGCGAGACGTTAAACGAGCTTGCGAGGCTCAGCGATCTGCTTGACTTGCTGTTACAGACGAGAATTGAAATCGGCGTAAGCTATGAGGGCTGGGATTATGACGCGGCGGCCGCCTATTCAAAAGAGCTCTTGGGTTATGACCTCGGAGACTCGATGCGCATGATTGTGGATTATGTCAAGGCGTCTCCCGTTGCCTCCGTTCCGTACGTCGCGGGGTATCTGCAAATTACGGAGCTGCGGGAGAAATATTCCGGCGCGACCGATCTTGAGTTTCACACGGAGTTTCTGAAGCTCGGCTCGCTGCCGTTCCGGCTTGCAGAGAAGCGTTTAGACAAGATATTTAGCGCGGCACAGCTCAAAAGCGCGGCATAGCGCCGCGCTTTTGAGGTGGCTTCCATTCTAAAATACAAGTATGGGCTTGACCGTTTTTCCAGAGTGCGAATCCTCAAACGCCTGCTCGATCTCCTCGAACGGGTACAGCTTTATGAGCTTGTCCACAGGCAATCTGCCCTCGTTGAAATACTGTACAAGCTTGGGGATAAAGGTTTGCGGGTTCGCGCCGCCCTCTGTCACGCCCATGAGCGTAACTGACGGATTCATCAGCAGCGGCTCAAGCGGGATTGCGACCTCTGCGTCGCCCGTGACGGAGACGAGAACGCACGTTCCCTCGCGCCGGAGACAGCGGAGAGCCTGAAGCGTGAGCGCCGGAACGCCGGAGGATTCTACAGAATAGTGCGCGCCGCCGTCCGTGATCTTCTTTATCTCCTCAACGGCGTCAGACTCCTTGCCGTTGACTGTGTGCGTCGCGCCGACGTCAAGCGCCATTTGCAGACGCGACGGAACGACATCCACCGCGATAATCTTAGAGCAGCCCGCGATTTTCGCCGCCATGATTGCCGCCATGCCGACGCCGCCGGCGCCGAACACGACAAGCGACGAATACGGCTCCGGCTGCAAAGAATTGAGTACCGCTCCTGCGCCCGTTTGCACGCCGCAGCCGAGCGAGCAGAGCTTTGCCAGGTCCTCATCCGAGCGCACGTCGACTTTCACGGCGTTGCGCGCGTCCACGACGACGTAGGAGGAGAACGATCCTTGACCGAAAAACGACGATACTGGGTTGCCGTTCTGCGAAAAGCGCTTGGAGCCGTCCTTGAATGACCCGTCAAAAAACAGGCGGTTGAGGTTGTCGCACGCCCAGGGGTGGCCCTCGACGCAGTGAGAGCAGGTTCCGCAGGAGGGGAACGACATAATGACGCGGTCGCCGGGTTTTAAGCCCTCCACTCCGACGCCGACCTGCTCCACAACTCCGACGCCCTCGTGTCCGAAGATCGCGGGCAGCGTTACGGGGATTAGCTGGTTAATCCCGGCGGAGTCCGTGTGGCAGACGCCGGACGCGATGAGCCGCACAAGAACCTCCGACGCGAGCGGAGCGTCAAGCTCCACCGTTTCGATTGAGATTTTGCCTTTTTCGTGGGTAACAGCAGCTTTAACCTGCATGATAAAGCCTCCTTGATTGTTGAATTATTGAGAGTATTATACAGTCGCGGCGCGGCGGTGTCAAATATTTTCGGAAAGCAGCGCGGAAACCCGCGCCGCGCGGCGGAGGTTTGTGGGTGAAACGGGCGCGCCGGTCACGGCGGGGTAACGCATAGCCGCAGACGGAGCCGCGCATGGCGCGCGGCTCCGTTTTTGCTGTGCTATCTTTTCGCGTAGAATTCGCTGGAATAGTTGTACAGCTCCTCGAGCGCCGCTTTCTGAACTTCCATATCGGGCAAATAAAACGGGCTGGCGACGAGCTTGCCGCGCGGCGCGTATTTGTCAACGTATTTGCGGATGCACTCGCGCGCTTCATTGGTTGATTTCACGTCGAGAATACCCTCTATGGGCACGGTGATCGCGATTTTCTCGCCATAATCGCGGGTGAGCATGTCAAAATCGTTAATCGGCTGCGGAGTCCACGCGTCGAGTCCCATTTCGACAAACTCCTTAATGTACTGCTGCGTCAGTCCGCATGAGTGAAGCTCGACAAACTTGCCCTGCGCGTGTGTAAAATCCCAAACAGCCTTCGTTACGGGCATGATAAATTCGCGGAACATTTCATTCGAGAAGAAGCCGCTGCGCTGATGACCCCAGTCGTCGCCGTAAATTATATAGTCAACGGGCGCGTACTTCTTGAAGATAAGGCTGAGGAACTCAATCTTATAATCGCGCATCATCTCGAAGAATTCCATGACCGCCTCAGGCTCTTCGTACATGGCGACCATCGTCTCGTCCATGGGCATCATCTCGTGCAGACGCTCAAAGATACCCTCGGTGCAGTGGAAGCAGATCGGGCGGTCAGGGTCATATCTCGCGGTTTGGATTTTCGCGTCCTCATCCCACGGCATTCCCGCGAAGTTCGGGCGGCGAACCTGTTCCTTCCACTTGGTAATGTCCGTTATCACGCGCCAGCCCGGGGTGGGCATCTGCCCCTGAATGTTAGGCTCATACGTCCAGTGCTGCCCCCACCAGTCAAAGCCGGTACCCTCAAACGGGGCGTGTTCGCAGTAAATATCCGGCCAGACGACCTGATTGTCCGACAGCCAGACGGGAATCCACGCTGGCTTTTCGCCCTTGTACACGCGCAGGAGATTTTCCTTCGCGGTGATCGGGCGGTTTTCGGGATAGAGCGGGCGCGGGGCTTGCTGCATCATAAAAGGATATGTGCCGGCTGGCTGGCGTGACGGGGGAATCTTGTCATAATCAATGGGCATGATCAACGTCTCCTTCTGAAATATTGTATTTATACGGATTTTCGCAATTATATCATCCGCCGGATCGAGAGTCCGCGGCGCTCGGCATTGCCGCCAAAAGACACCTGTAAAAATTATACCACGCGCATTGCGGCGTTGTCGAGCCAATTCCGACGGGAATTTTGTAAAAATACACTGGGAATAAGATTCGCTCTAATGAACGCGGGCGCTCTCTAAATATCAAGCGCGCCGTAATACGCGTTCGCAACCGCGTCATATACCTTGCCGGGTTTTACACAGTCCCCCACGGCAAAATATTTGTCCGCGCCGTCCCGAAGAGACAACACGGTATCGACGTTCGGACGCATACCGGCGGCAAGCAGCACGGAGTCCGCCTCGACAAGAAACTCCTTGCCGTCCTTATCGGCGCACAGAAGCCCCGCGTCAGTGACGGCGCGCGCCGTGGTGTTCATCAGGAGCTTCACACGGTTCGCGCGCAGCTCAAGCTCGATACCCGTCTTGTGCATTTCGGCGGCGTCAACGGCAAAGTCGCCGCGCATTTCAACCACGGTCACATCATGACCGAGCGAGTCGAGATATACGGCTGTCTCGCTGCCCACAAGTCCGCCGCCGAGGATGACGACCTTTTTGCCAAGTTCCGGCGTCTTTGAATGCAGCGCGTCAAGCGTTTTAACCTTGGGAGAGTCAATCCCCGGGATTTTCGGCACGAGCTGACTCGCGCCGACGGCGCAGATAAGCACATCGGGCTTGATTTCACCGACAAGCTCCGCCGTGAGCTCCTGCCCGAGGCGCACGTCAGCGCCGGAGGTCATCACGCGCTCCGCCTGCTTTACCGCATAGGCGTACAAATCCGACTTGAAAGGAACATGCTCCTCATAAAGCAGCTGTCCGCCGAGGCGGGAGCTTTTTTCAAAGAGTATGACCTCGTGACCGCGCGCCTTCGCGGTGAGCGCGGCTTCCATTCCGCCGGGGCCGCCTCCGGCGATGAGAACCTTTTTCGGCGTCGTTTTCGGGAATTCATACTCATGGTCAAGCTCGCGCCCAATGACGGGATTGAACGCGCATTTCGCTGTGCGCGTGGTGAGAAACGCGCCGAAGCACGTGAAGCAGCGGCAGCATTTTGTGATTTCATCCGCCCGCCCGGACAGCGCTTTTTGCGGCGTATACGGGTCGCAGAGAATTTGCCGCGCCATGCCGACAAGGTCAGCCTGACCCGAGGCGATCATCTCCTCCATCTGCGCGGGG
>JAITGW010000070.1 GCA_031280325.1 Oscillospiraceae bacterium | reverse complement strand
GTGCGCAGCAGCTCCATAAGGCGCGCGCCGCTGACATCCGTGCCGACGGTTGAAACCGCGATTTTTCCGGGATCAAATCCGAACCACGAATCCGACGACGATACGCGCCGCAGACTTTTAAGGTTAAGCGCGCCGTCAAACTCGCGCAGGGCGCGCGCCCAGTCGGCGAAAAGCTCGATCCCGCGTGACTGCAAAAGATTCAGGCACGCGTCGATGGAGGCAAGCAGGACATATGACGGCGAAGTGGTCTCAAACACGCGCAGCGCGTCTTGCGCGCGCTTTGACATATCGGGGCTTTGCAGGAGCAAAAGCGCGGTCTGTGTCATCGCGGGCAGCGTTTTGTGGAGTGAAACAACCTCTGCGTCTGCCCCGAGGCGCACGGCGTTTTGCGGGAATTCCGGCGAAAAGCCGAAGTGCGCCCCGTGCGCCGCGTCAACGATCAGCGCCACTCCGGCGCGCTTTGTGAGCGCCGCGATCGAGGCAATGTCGCTTACGGCGCCGTCATATGACGGACTTGTGACAACGACGGCGCGCGCGTCCGGCGACGATTCGAGGATGCGGCGCACGCTCTCCGCCGAGGAGCCGCCAAGGATTCCGCTTTTTGCGTCACGCTCAGTCGGAATGTACACAGGCGCGAGTCCGCAAAGCTCCGCTGCGGAATAGACGCAGCGGTGGCTTGTGCGGCTCATGACGAGAGAGCCGCTCCGTTCCGGGCAAAATGTTCGTATGGCGGCGAGAACGCCTGCGGTGCTTCCGCCGACGAGCGGGAAAGCCGCGCCCGCGCCGTAAAGCCGCGCGGCAAGCAGCGCCGTGCCGCGCAGCACGCCGGTCATGTCATGGAGATTATCGAAGCCGGAAATTTCCGTGATGTCAAGCTCGTGCGGCAATCCGGAAAAAAGGGCGCGCCTCTTGTGACCCGGCATGTGCATGGGCAGCACGCCGGACGCGGAGTATTGCTTTAGCAGGTCGATGAGCATGGGATGTCCGCCTTATGATAATTTAACGGGGTTAAAATCAGAGCGCGGCTGATTGCGCGGAGATGCGCATTCCGCGCGGGCGCCGTCGTCGGCTTGTGCGGCGCGCAAAATATATTATACGACGGCGGGATGAAAATTGCAACGGCGCGTCCGGATTCTCACATGTAAACAAATCGTGTATTATTTGACAGTGCGCGGACAAGCATGTATAATCAGGTAATAATTTTCATTTTGGAGGATATGTAATGAGATTGCGCAGGATTTTTGCGCTGGCGCTTTGCGCGGCGCTTGCCGCCGCGGCTCTTTCCGGCTGTAAAAAGGGCGGTGAAATCGGCTATGAGGATCCGCCTCCCCCGGCTGAAGTCGAAGGCTCGGGCTTTGACTATACCTCCGCGATGGCATATTACGCCCCGGACGAAATTATGCTCCGTTACGGCGATTTTGACGTTACGTGGGAGGAGCTTTACTTCTTCCTCGCGGCTGATGTTGCCGGCGCGGACAGCGCCTATGGCCCGATTGAAGAATGGGACGCGGAGTATGCCGCGGGATCCGGACAGTCGTACAGAGAGATGATACTTGAGGATGTGCTCAATACCCTGAAGATATATATATCCGTGGAATACGGCGCGGAGCAGACAGGGGTTGAGCTTTCGGACGACGACTTGGCGAGCATTGCGTCACAGCGTGAGGCGCTGGTCGCCCAGTATGGCGGGGAGGAGGGCTTTGCCGCGTATCTTGCGGGGAACAACGCCACCGAAAAGGTGTTTAACTGGTCGGCGTCGCTGAATATCATGTACAGCGCGATATTTGAAAAGATTTTTGGAGGAGAGTACGCGCCGAACGTTCCCGACGAGGCGGTGGAAGCCTTCCTTGCCGAGAACGAGTATTTCAAGGCGCAGCACATTCTAATAAAAATTGTTGACGACGCGAACGCGCCGCTGCCGGAGGCGGAGATCGCCGCGGCAAGGATCAAGGCGGAGAATATTCTTGCCGATCTGCGTGCGTATTCCGGGGATGATTTTCCCGCGTATTTCACGTCTGTAATGCTGGCAAGCAGCCAGGATCCGGCCGGCGTACAGACCTATCCCGGAGGCTATATTTTCCCTGTCGGTACGATGATGCCGGAATTTGAGGCGGGTACGCGGGCTCTTGAAGCTTACGGACTGTCCGGCATTGTGGAGACAAGCTATGGCTATCACATCATATACCGGCTGCCGCTTGGTTTCGACGAGGCTGATATGGACGGGGTGAGTATGCGTCAGCGTGTCGCATACGCGGAGATGGACGTGAAGTTTGCCGCGTGGGAAGCGGAGCTTGACGCGCGGCGTGAGGACGCTGCATTTGCGAGTCTCAGGCTTGAGGATGTGTTCAAGCGGGTATAGCCCTTAAAATGCTCTCTGAAAAAATCTCTGTCCGCGCCCTGGCGGAGCAGGGCGCGCAAAGCGGCGACATAGACGCGCGCGCGCAGGCGTCCGTTAAACCCGCCGAGGGGGCGAGACTGCACCGATTGCGCCAAAAGTCCGCGCCGGAGGGATACACGCCGGAGGTTGCGCTGAGCGCCGTGCCCGTTATAGAGGACGTTGAATTCACCGTTTCGGGGCGAGCCGACGGCGTGATTTTCGGCGAGGACGCCGTTACTATCGACGAGATAAAGACAACGCTTCGCGCCCTTGATTCCGTGACGCAAGCCGATAACCCCGCGCATTGGGCGCAGGCAAAGTGCTATGGGCATATGTGCGCCCTGGAATACGGATTCTCCGAGGTGTCTGTGCGCCTCACATATCTCCACGCGCTCACGGGGGAGACGCGTCAAATAACGCGCGCGTTTTCCGCGGAGGAGCTGGATGACTTCTTCGCCGCTCTTCTGAAAAAGCGTGTGCGCTGGGTGCGGCTCGCGGCGGCGCGGCGGGAGGAGCTGCTGCGCTCGTGCCGTGAGCTGCTGTTTCCGTTCGATTCATTCCGCTCCGGTCAGCGAAGGTTTGCCGGGGCGGTTTACCGTTCCGTCACAGACGCGCGGGATCTGATTGCCCTCGCCCCGACAGGCACGGGGAAAACGATATCGACACTCTTCCCAGCGCTTAAAGCGATGGAGGAGGGCGGGTGTGAGCGGATTTTTTACTTCACGGCAAAGGAGACGGCGCGAGCCGCCGCCGCTGGCGCCGTGAAAATTCTGACAACGCGCGGGCTTTTTGCCGCGGCGATTGTCTTGACGGCAAAGGAGAAGCTCTGCCCGAATTTCCGGTGCGAGTGCAATCCCGACGCGTGCGGCCGGGCGCGGGGGCACTTTGACCGAGTTGACGACGCGCGGTATGACGCTTTGGGGCGCGCTGATTTTTTCGACAGGGAGAGCGTGTCCGCGCTTGCCGAGGAGTATAACGTATGCCCGTTTGAGCTTGCGCTGGATTTATCGCTGAACTGCGATATTATCATCTGCGACTATAACTATGGAATTGACCCAAAGGTTTATCTCAAGAGGTTTTTTTCCGAGCCGGAGGGCAAATTCGTCTTTCTGTGCGACGAGGCGCACAATCTTCCCGACAG
>JAITGW010000194.1 GCA_031280325.1 Oscillospiraceae bacterium | reverse complement strand
AACGACGTTGTTATCACCTGCACAATTATGTCGGTTGATCATGACTGCTCTCCGGAGATTGCCGCCGCGATCGGCGCCGCCGCTGCGGTGAGCATTTCAGACATTCCGTTCAACGGCCCGATCGCGACGGTTTCGCTCGGTCTCTCGCCGGACGGCGAATTTCTCATCAATCCGACCACGGCACAGCGCGAAACGAGTCAGATGTACTGCACAATCGCCGGCACGCGGGAGAAAATCGTCATGATTGAGGCCGCCGCAAAGGAGGTTGCCGAGGATGCGATGTTTAACGGCATCGTCGCGGCGCATAGCGCGATAAAGGACGTTATCGCGCTGATCGACACGATGGTATCCGAAATCGGCAAACCAAAATTCGAATATAAGAAAGCTTCTTTCGATGATGAGCTTTTTGCCGAAATCAACGAAAAGTTCTATGGCGATGTTGAATATGCCCTTGATACGGATGATAAAAATGTGCGTGAAGCGCGGTACAACTCCGTCGTCGAGAAAATGCTTGAAGCGTTCCCGGAACGTACAGAGACCATTAAGGCGCAGCTTGAGGAAATTACGTATAAAATCCAGAAGAAAGTCGTCAAAAACTGGCTCCTGCGCGGAAAACGCGTTGACGGCCGCGCCATGAACGAAATCCGTCCGCTGGCGGCCGAGGTTTCCGTGCTTCCGCAGGTTCACGGATCGGGCCTGTTCACCCGCGGGCAAACGCAGGTTCTGTCTGTCGCGACGCTTGACACGATCGCCGCCATGCAAAAGCTTGATACAATCCGCGAGGAAACCTCAAAGCGGTATATGCACCACTATAATTTCCCGGCATATTCCACAGGTGAGGCTCGCGGCTCGCGCAGCACCTCGCGCCGCGAAATCGGTCACGGCGCGCTTGCCGAGAAAGCGCTTGAGCCTGTCCTGCCGACGCTTGAGGAGTTCCCGTATGCTATCCGCGTAGTCAGCGAAGTGCTCAGCTCAAACGGCTCCACATCGCAGGGCAGCATCTGCGGCTCGACGCTCGCGCTCATGGACGCCGGCGTGCCGATCAAGGCCCCCGTCGCGGGAATCTCCTGCGGTCTCATCTCCGACGGAGACGACTGGACGACGTTTATTGATATTCAGGGCGTCGAGGATTTCCACGGGGAGATGGACTTTAAGGTCGGCGGCACGAAAAAGGGCATCACCGCGATTCAGATGGATCTGAAAAATGACGGCCTTATCTATCCCGTTATCGAATCCGCGCTTGAGATCACGCGCGAGGCGCGCATTCAGATTCTTGACGAGATCATGCTCAAGGCGATTGCAGCGCCGCGCGACGAGCTCGCGCCCACAGCGCCGAAGATGATCTCCATGAAGATTCATCCGGATAAAATCCGCGAGGTTATCGGCTCGGGCGGCAAGGTCATCCAGAAAATTGTCGCCGATACCGGCGCAAAGATTGATATTGAAGACGACGGAAGCGTGTTCATCTCCTCCGCCGATATTGAGGCGTGCCGCGCCGCGAAAAAAATCATCGACAACATTGTGTTCGTTCCGGAAACCGGCGCGCTGTACTACGGTCAGGTCGTTCGGGTTCTGCCGATCGGCGCGTTTGTTGAGCTTGTCCCCGGCAAGGACGGCCTGGTGCACATCTCAAAGCTTCAGGACAAGCGGACCGAAAAAGTTGAGGACGTACTCAACGTCGGCGACTGGACGTGGGTCAAATGCCTCGGAAGCGACGAAAAGGGACGCCTTAACCTCTCGCGGCGCGACGCGATTAAGGAGCGCGAGGCCGCCGGTCTGCCGATCGACAGTAAATAGAATAAATTAAGCAAAACCGGGCGGCAAATGCCGCCCGGATATTTTTTTGCTCTCCTTATGCAGGCGAATCCGGCCTTCCGCCTCCGCCTATATGTCCCTTGCCAGCGTCCAAGCCGTCTGCGTCGCGGCGAAAATCCGTTTCGGCGTCACACAGTCCCCCAGCATATAAAACTCCGGCGCGCAGTCTCCCAATGCGAACGCCTCCGCGTGGCGCGGCTTCTGCCCCGCCGCATATACAACGGTATCCGCCGCAATAAACGAATCTCCGTCCGCGCCCGAAATTTTTACGCCGTCCGATGTTATCCCGCGCACCGTTGTTGCGCGCAGGAGGGTGATCCCCGGCTGCTCAAGCGCCTTGGAATGCGCCAGCAGATGCATCCCCGCATCGTCACAGACGAGCTTTTCCATAGCTTCAATCATCGTTACCTTGTGCCCAAGTCCCCGCAAATAAATGGTTAACTCGATTCCGGACAGCCCTCCTCCAATAATGACAACGTGCCGTCCAGCGGCATCAATATTATCGTATATCTTCGTCGCCTCGAACACATTTGCGCCGTCAATCCCCGGGATATTCGGCTTTACCGGCTCCGCGCCAACGGCGGCAAAGATAACCTCGGGCGCGATTTTCGCCGCAAATTCCGGCGTTGCTGACGTATTCAAACGTATATCCACGCCCAATTCATTCAATACGGTAGCTTGCCTGGATAAATATTCGTCCAGGCGTTTTTTGAACGGCACACCGCGCTCACATTTCAAAATGCCTCCAAGCTGGTCGGATTTCTCGCAAAGCATAACATCGTGCCCTCGCTGCGCCGCCGTGATCGCGGCCTGCATTCCGGCGATGCCGCCTCCCGCGACCAGCACACGTTTTTTAGGGCTCGCCGCCCTGAAAATTTTTGCGTCGCGCTCGAACCCAATCTCTGGATTTATAGCACAGCGAAGGCTGCGAATACTCCCTGTGTGCTCAAGACAAGTGTTGCAGCGCAGACACTTATTGATCTTCTCGCTCTGTCCGGCGCGCGCTTTCTTCGGAAGGTCAGGGTCAGCAAGAGACTGCCGCCCAAGCTCGACAATGT
>JAITGW010000123.1 GCA_031280325.1 Oscillospiraceae bacterium | reverse complement strand
GTCGGTATCATCAACGGGTACTCTGACGGTACGTTCCGCCCCAACGAACCCATCACCCGCGCGGAGTTTGCTATGATCGCGGCGCTGGCGGCGGAGCTGGTAAGTTCCGACAAGCAGATGTTCAAGGACGTGACAAAAGACCATTGGGCGTATCGGCTTATCAATTCGGCGGCGCAGGCGGGTCCTCGTCAGCATTGGAGCGAATTTCGCGGATGCGGTCTGTTTCCAGCAGTTCTTTTATGCGATCGTATAGCTCAATTAATCTGGGCTTTTCGCTTTGCAGTATCTCATCTCCAACACTTTCAAGCAAGCGATACGTATAGTCGATTTCATCCGCCAAATCAGACGTTTCCATGGGCTTATCGGGGGATTTTTCGGAAAGCTCCAACATCTCCCGGTAAATTTCGCGACGCAGTTGTTTGCTCAATTCACGCAGCACTTGTATAACTGTTTTGGGTCGGGCATTCGCATTTGTATGCGTAGAATCCACGATAATCGCGCCGGATTTTATCAACCCTTTTTGGGTAGACTGTCGGATGGTATCGCGTAGCATTTCTTCCAATATATCTTCCGTTATGCGTGTCTTGCGGAATTTCGTGAGTAAACTGGGGTCTATCATTTCACTTTCCGGGTCTAAACCCAGAAAATACCTGTACGCCATGTCTGTTTGCGCGCTGCCTATCAACCGCTCGTCCGACAAATCATAGATTTTATTTAGAAACATCAGCTTGAAGATCATCGCGGGTTCTTTCGCCGGACGCCCAATGTTTTCGCAATACTGCTTGCGCAGCATGGGATTTGCAAAGCTGAAATCTATGTTTTCCTTGATTTTGCGCAACAAATTATCTTGCGGCATTACTGCGTCATACAGCCCCTGATACGGCGACATTGACAGCTTCATTTGACTATTGTCTCTTAGCGTTTTCCCGCCTCCGTTCCTCGCGTTTTGTGAATAATTATACCATAAATATACGAAAAAGTCCATCTCTCACACGAGAGTTGGACTTTTTCAGCGTCCTTATTCTACGAGCTTTTCCAGTATCCGCACCGCCGAATACGGTGCTTCCTCCAGCCGGAAACTCGTTCCGCTGCGGTCACTTAGAATACATTAAAACCTGCATCCCCCGCCCATAAGTACGGCAATGCAGCCTACGTGTCGATTCTGCTGTCTTGTGTTCTCCGAAGCATTTTGGGTAATATAGGCGTTTGTTTTGTAGTATTAGATAATATTCCTGAAAGTGTCTATCCCCGCACCTTTTTCGTCCGGTATATATTACAGCATATCGCTTGGTCGGATAAAGTCCTCCCGGTGCTCAGCGTACGCGCGGCGCCGTTATGGTATAATCTCAGAGGTGTTATAACGCCCTGCGGATATGCTTGCAATAGCAAAACAAGCCCGGCGCGAAAATCCGCGCCGAACCTGTATGCCTATACGCTGTAAAATGCCTTATTTAATCTCGACCTTCGCGCCGACGCCCTCAAGCGTGGCTTTAATCGCGGCGGCGTCGTCCTTGCTGACGCCCTCTTTAATCTTCGCAGGCACTCCCTCGACAAGGGCTTTCGCCTCGGCAAGTCCAAGCCCGGTGATACCGCGGACTTCCTTGATGACCTTGATCTTCTCGGCGCCGAAATCGGTCATGACGACGTCAAACTCAGTCTTTTCCTCCTCAGCGGCGGCAGCCACTGCGCCGCCGGCGGCGGGAGCCGCCAAAGCGGCGGCGGAAACGCCGAACACTTCCTCAAGCTCGTGGACAAGGTCACTCAGCTCAATAACTGTGAGCGCTTTGATTTCTTCGATCAGCGCGGTGATTTTTTCGCTAGCCATATCCGGTTAACCTCCATAATATTGTTTATTCAATGTAGTGTGTTTCGAAAAATTACTCTGCAGGTGAAGCTTCCTCCGCGGCGGGTTCCTCCGCAACCGGAGCCTCCTCTGTGAGGGCTTCCGCGGCGGGAGCGGTTTCGACAACCTCGCCGTCTTTCTCGGCAATTGCCTTGATCACGCAGGCAAGCTGGGAAATCGGCGCGAGCATTGTTCCAAGCAGCTGCGCCTGAAGCGTCGGCAGCGGCGGGATTGACGCAAGAGACTCAACCTCCGCGACGGAGATTACCTTGCCGTCATAGAATCCGCCTTTGATCGTGAACTTCCCGTCAAGCTTTCCGGCGTATTCCTTAATGATCTTCGCCGGCGCGATCGCATCGTCCCTGGAGACCGCAAGACTCGTCGTCCCGTTCAGAAGCGGCTCAAGCCCGTCAAGTCCAACGCTGCGCACGGCAAAGCGCAGCAGTGTATTTTTGACGACGGCATAGTCCACGTTCTCAGCGCGCATACGCGTGCGCAGCTCCGTATCCTCCGCGACGTTGATTCCGGAATAGTCCACCAGAACACCGGACAGCCCGCGGAGCTTCTCGGTCAGCGTTTCGACCACCGCCTTTTTCTCCGCAAGGATTTTCTCGTTTGGCATAGATTTTTCACCTCCTGAAAATAAAAAACTCTCACGCGCAAAGCATGAGAGGATAGCAAAGCAAAACTGCTTGCCGTCCTCGGCGGGATTTACTGCAACCCGCTGTCTTTGAACGCTGAAGTATTGTACACCATTCTCGCAGCCTTGTCAAGTGCCGCAGCCAAATTTTTTTATCAGCAGACAGGCATGTTTTCGCCCCGCTCAATGGATCTTCTTATTCGCAAGATGGGTTTGCTTTTTCGCCACTTATGCTATAAAATATTCTTTAGCACACACAGCAAAGCTTGCTCGCGCATAAGAACGCGCATCTGCTTTTCTCAGCGGCGCGCCCCCGCTCACTCGCGTTCCGCAAAACGCGCCAATATCCGGCAAAACAGCAAAAAAATATTTTTCAAAATCCCTTGACAAACGCAGTTTGGCGCGTATAATAAAACATATCAATCATATATGTTTATGGAGGTATCATCATGTCAATAGTAAAGACAATCACGGAGCTTATCGGAAACACTCCCCTGCTTGAGCTTACTCACTTTTCAAAGGCGCGCTCGCTCGGCGCGACAGTCGTCGGCAAGCTGGAGTATTTCAATCCCGCCGGAAGCGTCAAGGATCGTATCGCAAAAGCGATGATCGACGACGCCGAGAAGCGAGGTCTGCTCAAGCCCGGCGCCGTCATCATCGAACCGACAAGCGGAAACACCGGAATCGGTCTCTCCGCCGTCGCGGCGGCGCGCGGCTATAAGATCATCCTCACAATGCCGGAAACAATGAGCGTCGAGCGGCGCAATCTGCTCAAGGCATACGGCGCGGAACTTGTCCTGACAGAGGGCGCAAAGGGCATGAAAGGCGCGATCGCAAAGGCGGAGGAGCTTCACGCGGCAACGCCGAACAGCATTATCCCCAGCCAGTTTTCAAACCCCGCAAATCCTCAGATTCACCGTGAAACAACGGGTCCCGAAATCTGGGACGCGACAGAGGGCAAGATTGACATCCTCGTCGGCGGCGTCGGCACCGGAGGAACTATCACCGGCGCGGGCGAATACTTAAAGTCCAAAAATCCCAACATAAAGGTCGTCGCGGTAGAGCCTTCCGCCTCCCCCGTCCTTTCCGCCGGAACGAGCGGCTCGCACAAAATCCAGGGAATCGGCGCGGGCTTTGTGCCCGACGTACTCAACACCGGAATTTATGACGAGATCATCACCGTCACAAACGAAGATGCGTTTGCCGTCGGACGGGAGCTCGCTCGCGGCGACGGACTGCTCGTCGGCATATCCTCCGGCGCTGCCGCATGGGCTGCCGCCGAGCTTGCCAAGCGTCCTGAAAACGCGGAAAAACTCATTGTCGTGGTGCTTCCTGACACGGGAGAGCGTTATCTCTCCACGGCAATGTTCACGGAATAGAAGCTATTCCTTCCATAATACACGCTGTCGCCCGAATTTTCAGGAGGCGGCGTGTATTATTTGTTATAGCCTTTTGTGATCATTTATGATATTATGCAAGCACGGCGGCGTGCCGCCGCAAGTTCCCCTTTTCGTTGCCTCCCTGCCTGCCCCACAGCGTTTTCACGAACGATTATCTGCGGAGGGAAGAGGCGGCATCATCTGACGCGCTTTGCCGCCGTGAGCGGTTTATGGCTGTGTATATGCAGACACGCGGTCGGGCGTTCCTGTCCGCGCGGATAAAAAGGAGGTGCGCCATGCACATTTCAGCGCTCATTCTCGCAGCCGGATTTTCATCGCGCATGGGCGCGTTCAAGCCGCTGCTGCCCGTCGTCGGCCTCCCCGCGATACGTAAAACCGTCGATTCCGCAAGTCCCGCCCGGAATATCGTCGTCGTCACGGGACACCGCCGCGCCGAGCTTGAGCGCGCACTGTCCGCCACACCCGCCGTGTGCGTGTTCAATTCCTCCTATTCCGACGGTATGTTTTCGTCCCTGCAAACCGGGCTTGCGGCGCTGCCGGACAATACCGACGCATTTTTCATGCTCCCGGGTGACTGCTGCGCCGTCGCGTCCTCGACGCTGAGCGCGCTTATAGCGGCATATTCCGGGGAGATAATCTATCCAAAATATCTGGGGCGGCGCGGACACCCGCCGCTCGTCCCCGCGCGGCACATCGCGGGACTCCTTGCGTATTGCGGTGCGGACGGCGCGCGCGGATATCTCTCTGCACAGCCCTGCTCCGCGCTTGAGACTGACGATCCGGGGATTTTACTCGACATGGACACGCCGGAGGATTATGCGCGCCTGACCGAATATGTAAAGCATTTGCAAACGGCGGAGGCTACGTAAGCCTCCGCCGCGGCTTTGCGCGCTTTATGTATTCCATCCGCGCGAATTATGATAAAACCTCACCTTTCATTTCGCAGACTCTGCGGCCGCTGCTCCCACGATGAATCCTCGCGTGTCCGCTCCTCATAATCTCTAAGTATTGCCTGCTTATTCGCGATTTCCGCCCGAATCTGCCGTTTCTCCCCCTCGGAATCTCTGAGTTTTGAGTCATTTCCCTTGATTGTAAAGTGTGATATTTGTTTACGCCCCCCCTCTTGCTTTGTCAATACAAAATTACACAAGCTGATGATTTCACCAATATTCACACGCATTTTACAATAATCTTTCCGCCTTTTCCCTCTACTCAAAAAGCTCTTGCACATACAGCGGGCGCGTGGTATAATTAATGCAATTGAACGCGCTACGCGCAAATCGCGTGCGGCGCCTCATGCGGAAAAGAGTTGTAGTAAAAATGTTAAAACGCTTCAAAGCCCTCTTCGGCGCGCAAAATATGACGAAAGGGTCAATTTTTGTTTGCCTGCTCAAATTCTGTATTCCACTGCTTATCGGCAACTTCGCGCAAATGCTCTACACCGCGGCCGACAGGGTCATTGTCGGACAGTTTCTCGGGAACGCCGCGCTTGCCTCTGTGGCGGCAAGTATGCCGATCTCAAACCTCTTTCTCGTGTTTTTTATGGCGATCGGCTCCGGCGTCACAGTTATGGTCTCGCAGTTTTTCGGCGCGAATGACCGCGATAATCT
>JAITGW010000088.1 GCA_031280325.1 Oscillospiraceae bacterium | reverse complement strand
CTTCAGCCACAACGCCAAACCTTGCCGCAAGCGCGTTGTTTATCGCTCCCAGCGCCTCGATATACTCCATCGACGCGGCGTCAAAGCCATGCGCGTCACGGCCGATCTCGTTCGTCACAACAATCAGCGTTTCACACTGCGCCGCAAGACTCTCAACACCGTTAAGAATTCGTGTCCGCGCGTCGGGTACAATACTGTAATCCGGGCGGAACATCTCGTTCGCTGTCAAATTCGGTATACACTCCAGAAGGGCGGCTCCGCGATTTGGCAGGCTAAGCCCCGATAAATCACGGCGGCGCTCAATCGTTTCGAAATCCGCTCCGCGCGCGCTTCTGTGCCGCTCTGCCCGCGCGCGCCATTGCTCATCAAACGGCTCCATCGCGGCGATGTAATAGCGCGGAGGAGGCAAGCTTCGGGCAAGTGCCACGGTGAAAACGCTTTTACCCTGCTTCGCCCCGCCCGTCACAAGCAGCGTCAATCCGCCCACTGCCCCAGCATTTGCTCCATCCATTGGTACACGTCCATGGAATATACCCGGCGGAGCGCTTCGCGCGAGAAAACCGATCCGATTTCCCCGCTTGCAACAGCGCGCCCGCCTGACAGCAGCAGCGCGTCCGTGCCGTATGCCTTTGCCAGCGAAAGATCATGCACCACGGAGACAACCGCGCGTCCCGGTTGTGTCAGCCACTCCGACACAAGTGAAAATATCTGCTTTTGATAGATCAGATCGAGATGATTTGTCGGCTCATCGAGGATGAGTATTTTCGGATCCTGCGCGAAAAGCTGAGCCAAAAATGTGCGCTGAAGCTCCCCGCCGGACAGCGTCAAAACAGATCGGTCGAGCAAATCCGCAAGGCCCGTCATTTCCGCCGCGCGTCGCAGAATCGCTTCGTCTCCGCTGCCGCGCCCCGAGAAGAAGCCGGGCGAGTGCGAATATCGCCCCATGCGCAAAATTTCCTCCACTGTGAACGCATAGCTTACGGCGCTGCTCTGCGGCAAAACCCCGATAAGTCGGGCAAGCTTATGCGGCTTCATGCGCCGCACATTCTGACCCATGCACGTAACGAGTCCGGAATGCGGCGTAAGCTGACTGACCGCGCCGACGACGGTGGATTTTCCCGCGCCGTTTGGTCCGACAATCATCAGCCAGCACCCCTCCCGTACCGAAAAGCTTACGCGGTCGAGAATTGTTTTCTCTCCGTAACTCACGGAGAGGTTTTGTATATCCAGAAGCGTCATCCCTTACCCCTCCTGGAACGATAGAATATATATACAAAAAGTATAGCCCCGATGAAAGAGGTGACGACGCCGATAGGAAGCTCAAGCGGGTTTAGGAGTATTCGCGAGGTCAGATCCGCCAGCATAAGAAACACCGCGCCGCCGAACACGGACGCGGGAATCAGTCTTTTGTGGTTCGGACCAACGATCATGCGAAGCATGTGCGGCGTCACAAGTCCGACAAATCCGATCGTTCCGCCGACGGATACGCACACGCCGATCATCACCGACACGGAAATCATCAAGGTAAGCTTAACGCGGCGGACATTCACGCCGATGTGACGGGCGTTTTCCTCCCCGATCGCAAAGGCGTTCAGCTCCCGCGCGGAGAGCGCGACGATCCCGCCGCAGACAGCAAGCGCGGCACGGAGAATAAGCACGTTCGTATAAGTGCTGCCCGAGAGAGAGCCCATTGTCCAGAACGCGATATGTTTGACGTTTTCACCGGCAAATGTCATGACCAGCGAAATTACGGAAGCCGCGAACATCGAGAAAATTACTCCGATTAGTATAATCGTGTTCGTTGAAAGCGAGTAGTCGAGCTTATATGCCAGCGCGAGGATTATCATAAGCGAGCCGAACGCAAACACGATCGCCATACCCATTGTTCCGGCAAAGGGCAGCCCCGGAACCGTCACGCCGAAAGCGATCGCAATGACCGCGCCGAGCGACGCGCCGCTTGACACGCCGAGCGTACTCCCGTCGGCAAGCGGATTTTTCAGCAGTCCCTGCATCGCGGCGCCGCAAACGGAGAGCGCCGCCCCCACAAGCGCCGTACTCATTACGCGCGGCAGACGAACCATGAGAATAATCGCCTCCTGAGTGCCTGCCGGCAGCGGATTTCCCGCAAATTTCGCGCGGATTGCGCCCCAGACAATCGCGGCCGTGCGCCCAAGCGGCACGTTTGCGCTGCCCAGAGCGCAGCAAATCAGAAACGCGATGAACGTGAGCAGCGCGAAAATCAGATATTCGGCGGGACGGAATCCCTCGCGCCGCGCGGCAAGCCGCGGGGAAGTGTCGCTCCCCGCGGCAGTATCGTTTTTTTTGCGAGGTCTATTCACCGTACACAAAATCGTACAGGAGCTGCGCGCCAAGCGCGAGACGCGGACCGGGGCGGCTCAGTTCATCCGCCTGGAGGTTGAGGATCGCAACGTTTTTCACGGCGGTGACGTTTTCCCATCCTGCGCGTCCGAGAATTTCTTCATCGGGCGTCGGCCCGTCGCCGAAATACATGCCAACGGTAAGGATATAGTCCGGATTGCGGGAGAGAACCTGCTCCTCCGACACCTCCGCCCAGTCCGCCACATCGCCGAACGCGTTTTCCAGATCAAGCAGATTTGCGACCTCGTCCATAAATGTGCCTGTGCCCGCCGTCCAAAGCCCGTATTGCAGGGGCGAAACCTCAAAATAAATAGACTTTCCCTGCTTTTCGGCGGGAGCCGCCGCAGCTTTCGCCGACAGATCCGCAAAGGTTTTTTTCATGTCGTCAACAATCTTTTTGGCGGCGGCGTCCGCGCCGAGAAGCTTGCCGAGCTCTTCGATAGAGGTGTACGTTTCGTCAATTGTCGTCGCGTCAGTGACCACCACGGCGATGCCCGCGGCGGAAAGCTGCGCGATCTGCTCTTCCGACTGCGCCATGGTGCTCATAAGTACAAGGTCGGGCGTGAGCGCGATAATTTGCTCGATATTGGTGTCATATCCGCTTGTAACAGCCTCTATCTCCAGCGCTTCTGCGGGATAGTTGCAGTATGAGCCTCTCCCGACAAGCTTGTCCCCCGCGCCGAGGGCATATACGATCTCACAGGTGGATGCGGTAAGCGCGACAATACGCTCCGCAGGTCCTTTAAGCGTAACCTCGCGTCCGGTCATATCGGTAATCGTGATGGACGCGGGCTTTTTGGCGCAGCTGAAGATCGTCGCGGAAAGCATGAGAAGCGCCAGCAGCAGGGACAGAATTTTCGTTTTTTTCATTTCTTCGCTCCTTTTTATTATTATGAACAGTCAGAGCAATAATAAAACGCTCCCCGCCGAAGCAGAGAGCGACGCGCCGCTTTATTTGAGCGCAAATCGTGAATCCCTAACCCCAGAGGCGTGATGCGCAGGCAGGTCTCCCGGCTTAGCTTCGTCCTTGGCGGACGCCTTCCCGCCGAAATCAATCGGCAGTGGCTCGCGTTAAAACGCGAAAATCCGCTTTGTCAGCATCACGGTTACTGGGATAGCCCGGAATTTTCATCCGTGTTCCCTCGGCGCTCTTGCCAGAGCGCCGCCCGCAGCGCGGCAAACGCCGCGGGACAAACGCATACTATTCATTTGAATGCCATGTTACATCATTCGCCGCACTTTGTCAAGAGTACCGCCGTTTAATTTTGAAAACCGCGCCGTAAAACCGCTTTGCGGCATGTAAAAAGCCTGCCGCAAACCGTACCGGGAAAATGCCGTTTTATTCCCCCGGGTTTTCCGGTACAACAATCGCCGCGATGATGTACGCAAGAACGCCGGAGCCGCCGAGCAGACAGAAAACAACCCAGCCGAGCCTCACAAGAGTGCTGTCGAAACCAAAATATTCCGCGACCCCGCCGCATACCCCGGCGAGCTTTTTGTCAGTGCGGCTTTTGTAAAGCTTTTTCATTTAATGCACTTCCTTTCCTGCTGAAAGTATACACGGCGGCGCGCGAAATATCAACAGGCGAAGGCGTTTTTTAATGGAAATATGCGCAATTTTTAATTCGGGCAAAAGCTTTTCGCGTAGCGGCGCGAAAAAATTACAGCGCGCACGGCGCGCGAGCAGGCGCAAAGCGCCTCCGAAATACCGTGCGGTACCTCGGAGGCGCGTGTGATTTTTCGGCGTCTTCGCTTAGTACATTCCGCCCATGTCCGGCGCCGCGGGAGCCGGGGCGGGAGGCTCCGGAATGTCCGCTACAAGGCTCTCCGTCGTGAGAACCATGGACGCGACTGAGGCTGCGTTTTCAAGAGCGGAGCGGCAAACCTTCGTCGGATCGACGATTCCCGCGATGATGAGGTCTGTATATTCTTCCTTTGCCGCGTCGAAGCCGAACGCCGGCTCCGCGCTGCTCTTGATCTTGTCAAGTATAACCGCGCCCTCAAGCCCCGCGTTGGCGGCAATCTGCATTACCGGCGAGGTCAGCGCCTTTGCGATTGTCGCGACGCCGGTCTTTTCATCGCCGCTCGTTTCGGCAAGCAGCTTCTCGACTGCCTTGGCCGCGACGACATACGCGGTTCCGCCGCCGGGGACAATGCCCTCTTCAACCGCCGCGCGCGTAGCGTTGAGCGCGTCCTCAATGCGCAGCTTCTTCTCTTTCATCTCGGTTTCGGTTGCGGCGCCGACCTTGATGACGGCGACGCCGCCGGAGAGCTTCGCGAGGCGCTCCTGAAGCTTTTCGCGGTCATAGTCTGACGTGGTGTTCTCAATCTCGGTGGATATCTGCTTAATGCGGGCTTGAATATCCTCGCCGCTGCCCGCGCCCTCGATGATGATCGTGTTGTCCTTGGAGGATTTCACCTGGCGCGCCGTGCCAAGCTGGAACATCTGCGCGTCTTTCAGCTCCATGCCGAGATCGGACGAGATGACCTCGCCGCCCGTGAGCGCCGCGATGTCCTTCAGCATTTCCTTGCGGCGGTCGCCGAAGCCGGGAGCCTTTACGCACAGGCACGAAAACGTTCCGCGCAGCTTGTTGAGGATAATTGTCGCGAGAGCCTCGCCCTCAACGTCCTCGGCGATGATGACAAGCTTGCGCCCCGCCTGGACAACCTGCTCAAGCACGGGAAGAATTTCCTGAATGTTGGAGATTTTCTTGTCGGTGATGAGGATGAACGGATCGTCGATGACCGCCTCCATCTTCTCGGAATCCGTGACCATGTACGGCGTGATATATCCGCGGTCAAACTGCATTCCCTCAACAACGTCGCTGTATGTCTCCGCGGTCTTTGACTCCTCAACGGTGATAACGCCGTTGCGGGAAACCTTTTCCATCGCCCCGGCAATCAGCTCGCCTATCGCCTCCTCGCCGGAAGAAACGGCGCCGACGCGGGCGATGTCCTTTGAGCCGGACACGGGCTGTGAATTCGCGCGGATCGCCTCAACCGCGACAGTGACAGCCTTTGCGATACCCTTTTTCATGACCATGGGATTTGCGCCCGCGGCGACATTTTTGATACCCTCACGAATCATCGCTTGGGCGAGAACCGTCGCGGTGGTCGTGCCGTCGCCGGCGACGTCGTTTGTTTTCGAGGCAACCTCGCGCACGAGCGCCGCGCCCATGTTTTCAAACGGCTCCTTCAGCTCGATTTCCTTCGCGATCGTCACGCCGTCGTTAGTGATAAGCGGCGCGCCGTATTTCTTTTCAAGAACCACGTTGCGGCCCTTTGGTCCGATCGTCAGCTTGACAGTATCCGCAAGCTGATTTACGCCGGCTTCAAGCGCGCGGCGCGCGGCCTCTCCGTAAATAATCTGTTTTGCCATTTTTTGTTTACCCTCCTATATAATTAGCATCCTGATAGTTCCGCTCGTGCCGCCCCGCAGCGCAAAGCGCGTTTTATGGGGGCGGGCGCTTCGCGGCGCAAAATTTATCGTTTGGCGCCGGGGCGCTTACTCAACGACCGCGAGAATGTCAGACTGACGAACGATTTTCAGCTCGACGCCGTCCACCTTGACCTCCGTGCCGGAGTAGTTGCCGGTGATTACCTTATCGCCCTTTTTAATGACGATTTCGATTTCCTCGCCGTCTACCTTGCCGCCGGGTCCGACCTCGACGACCTCGTAAACCTGGGGCTTCTCCTGCGCGGAGCTTGAGAGGATAATGCCGCTCTTGGTCTTTTCTTCCGCCTCGATCTGCTTCACGACGACGCGGTCAAACAGGGGTTTCAGTGCCATTTCATAAGCCTCCTATTATAAAGTAGTGTAACACATGCATTGCATTAGCACTCTGCGCGTCGGAGTGCTAACGCATACGTATAGTAGCCCAAGAATTGCCTTGTGTCAAGAGGTTTCCAAAAGAAATTTGCAAAAAAATTATGAACAAGCCGCATCCCGCGCGGCTTGCTCATAATTTTCCTTCGGCTGTGGTATACTGTACCTAGTGGCGTAATCTGACTCTGACCGGGCTGACTATACGAAGCCCGACGGAAACGCTTGAACCATCGCAATAACCTCCTTTTGGTTAGAATTAACCCGTAGCTAACGCCAATGGATTACTCGCCTACATATAGGACATTTTGAGGGGTGTTTGCGGAACATTTTCAGAAAAATAATTTATGAAATTTTTATGAACGCGGGAGGGGGCTGTGAGTATGCTTAGAGAAACGCTGAAACGCAAAGCTCGCGCCGAGTACCTCCGGCGACTGGAGAACTCGGCGCGGACGCTTGAGGAATATCAGGAAGTCGTGGATATGCATGACAAAATTGACGCCGCCCGCGAGAAGCGCGAACAGCGTCACGAGGTCGGGAGATTCGAGTCGCTTTACCAAATCGAAATCCCGGAGAGCAAAAAACGCGGCTACCCGGTTAAGCTGTCCTATCGCGGCGGTGCTGTCGTGCCGTGACCGATTCAGCACCCATACTGTTGGGAACTTATGAAGGGCGATTTCATCAGCTACATCTATGACAACGCAGAGGAAATGTGGCAGATAATTGGGGATTGGTCGGTCGGCAGGCTACTCCGCGACGCGCTGACAGCGAAACAAAAAGAAGCTTTATTCCTAAGCGCGGCGCGGCTTGCGACAACGGAGCAAATCGGTTGTTACACCGATAAGAGCGACCGTGCCGTTAGACTAAACAGGCTCTAAAAGATATTATAACGTAGCTATGTTATATTTAGAACTTGCATTCATAAGAAAAGAGTGCTACAATATAGCAATGGACACTATAAAGAGAACAACGTACCCGAGCGACGTAACGGACGCGCAGTGGGAGATAATCAAGCCGCATTTTG
>JAITGW010000066.1 GCA_031280325.1 Oscillospiraceae bacterium | reverse complement strand
ATGCGCCGCACCGCCATATCGTGAGAGGCACGGCTCGCTCCTCCGCACGCGTCCGCCGCGGCGTACACCTTATATCCATCATGGTGCATCGACAGCGCGGGCAGCGCAACGCAGATCTCCGTCCAAAGCCCGGCAAGGATAACCGAGCGCCGTCCCGTTCCCTCAATCGCCCTGCGGAAATTTTGATCCTCCCACGCATTGAGCGTCGTGCGGTCAATCGGCGTCACTCCCGGATAAATATTCGTAAGCCTTGAAATCATGTCGCCGGAAAACGTCTTTGCCGCGACAGTCGTGAGTATACATGGTACGTTAAATGCCTTTGCCGCCTCCATAAGCATTGCGGCATTGTTCTCAATCGTCCGGCGATCCTCGCTTTGGACGCCGAAATACATCTGCGGTTGGTGGTCGATAATCGCGACGCAGACGCGGCTTGGATCCATTAATACGTCGGGATAATTGCGCATAGTTAAATACCTCCGAAACATTTTTTCAGAGATATTATGCGTAGTTTTAGACTTATTATACCATAACGCTTGGTCGGACGAAGTCCTCCCGGCGTTCAGCGTGCGTGCGCGCACGGGGAACGCCGCTTCCCGCCGTTCGGCGGGGAACCGCGGCGGCGGCGCCCTGCGCCGTTATGGTATAATCTCGAAGGCGTTATACCACAGTCGGCAAATTTTTCAACATTTCCACGCGCCGAAAATTCACGCTTGAATCTTGCCGCTGCCATATGATATACTATTAAGCATCAATATGCAAAGCCGCGCCGGACGGAGGCCACATTGCCCGATTTTAAGGTTGTAAGCGAATATATTCCCTCCGGCGACCAGCCGGAGGCTATCGGCGCGCTCGCCTGGGGTGTCGAAAACGGCTTTGAGGAGCAAACGCTCCTCGGCGTTACGGGCAGCGGCAAAACATATACAATGGCAAAAGTCATCGAAAAGCTGAATCGCCCGACGCTTGTGCTCGCGCACAACAAAACACTTGCGGCGCAGCTCTGCGCGGAATTTCGGGAGTTTTTTCCGAACAACGCCGTGGAATTTTTCGTCTCGTATTACGACTATTACCAGCCGGAGGCGTACATAGCCCACACGGATACATTCATAGAAAAAGACAGCTCGATCAACGATGAGATCGAACGTCTGCGGCACTCTGCGACGTCGAGCCTTTTCGAGCGGAGGGACGTTATCGTCGTCTCCTCCGTCTCCTGTATCTACGGCTTGGGCGACCCGATAGATTATTCAAGCATGGTGATCTCCCTGCGCCCCGGAATGTCGAAAAACCGGGACGAGCTTCTTGCAAAGCTCGTTGAAATCCGATACGAGCGCAATGACGTCGCTTTTGAGCGCAATATGTTCCGTGTTCGCGGCGACACCGTTGAGATCTTCCCCGTATATTCGCAGGACACGGCGATTCGCGTTGAGTTTTTCGGCGACGAGGTAGAGCGCATTTCCGAGATTCACACTGTTACGGGAGCCCCCGTGCGCACGTTATCGCACGTAGCGCTTTACCCCGCATCGCACTATGTCACGACGGCGGAGAAAATGGAGCGCGCAGCTCACGAGATTATGACCGAAATGAAAGCGCGCATAGAGCTTTTCGAATCTGAGAACAAACTCATCGAGGCGCAGCGCATTCATCAGCGGACAATGTATGACATTGAGATGATCCGCGAGCTTGGATACTGCTCCGGCATCGAAAATTACTCGCGCATTATCTCCGGGCGCGCGCCCGGTTCCGCGCCGATGACGCTGCTTGACTATTTCCCAAAGGATTTCGTGATGTTTATCGACGAGTCTCACGTCACGCTGCCACAGGTCCGCGCAATGTACGCCGGCGATCGGGCGCGCAAGGAATCTCTTGTGAAGTACGGCTTCCGCCTGCCGAGCGCGTTCGACAACCGCCCGCTGAACTTCGAAGAATTCACGCAGCGGGTCAATCAGCTTGTCTACGTTTCGGCGACGCCGTCGGAATACGAGCGCAGCCGCTCATCACAGATTGTCGAGCAGATTATCCGCCCGACAGGACTGCTTGACCCCGAAATTATCGTGCGTCCCGTAGACGGACAGATCGACGACCTCACGGGTGAGATCCGGCGCCGCGCCGAATCCGGCGAGCGCACTCTGATCACGACGCTCACAAAAAAAATGGCGGAGGATCTGTCATCGTACCTCACAAATTCCGGACTGCGCGTGCGGTATATGCACCACGGCG
The DNA here is from genome assembly GCA_031280325.1 of Oscillospiraceae bacterium. Classification (GTDB taxonomy): domain Bacteria; phylum Bacillota; class Clostridia; order Oscillospirales; family Oscillospiraceae; genus JAIRRO01. Next base: position 6,732 of record JAITGW010000066.1, on the reverse strand, counting down.
TCACGACGATAGAGCGAATGGAGATTATTCGCTCTCTGCGTCTCGGTGAATTCGACGCGCTTGTGGGAATCAATCTCCTGCGCGAGGGTCTGGATCTGCCGGAGGTATCGCTCGTCGCGATACTCGACGCCGACAAAGAAGGTTTTTTGCGCAGCGAAACGAGTCTGATTCAGACGATCGGGCGCGCCGCGCGGCACGAGCGCGGGACGGTTATCATGTACGCCGACAACATCACCCGCTCCATGAGCGCGGCGATTGATGAGACGGCGCGCCGACGCGAAAAGCAGCGCGCGTTTAACGTCAGCCTCGGCATAACGCCGCGCTCCGTCGCTAAAAGCATACGCTCTGTGCTTGAAATATCCTCCGACAGCGCTAAAACGGAGCGTCGTAGTATTGCCGGTAAGGAATTTCTCACCGAAAAGGATCGCCGCGCGGAGATAACAAGACTCGAGCGGGAGATGCAGCAGGCGTCGAAAATGCTGGAGTTTGAGTATGCCGCCGTGTTGCGCGACCGTCTTATCGAGCTTCGCGGAGAGAAAAAATAGCCGCGATTTTGAAAGGAGCGCACTATGGAAATCCGTCCGGCGTCGCTTGCCGACCTTGACGCGCTGTGCGGGCTTTCCGAGCTGTTCTTCGCCCATAACGACGCGCAGCAGCCCGAGTATTGCCGCCCGGTGAGCTTTGACAAAGCCGCGCCCGATTACGGCGCGTATCCGAAATTTGTGATAGAGAGCGAAACGCAGGAGCATCTTCTGGCGACGGAGGGCGGCGCGGTAATCGGCTTCTGCCACGTGTCGCAGGCGGAAACCGAACCTTACGCGTCGATCGCGCCTCACCGCTTTGCGAATATCGTTGACCTTTTTGTACTGCCGGAGCGGCGGAGCGCCGGCGTCGGCTCGGCGCTGCTCCGTGCGGCGGCGGACTGGGCAAAGCGCCGCAAGCTCGATTATTTGGAGCTGCTCGTGCTCGCGGAAAACAAACGCGCGCACAGCTTTTATCTGCGTTCCGGCTTCGGCGCCGCATCGACGACAATGCGCCTGCCGCTGTAGCGCGCGGCGCAGAGCGCAAAAGCGGCGGACAAAACCTCACACATGACAGGAGCAATCAATGAACCTTGTTGAATTTCTCACGGACACGCTCACCGGTCGCGGAATCGTCACGTTTCTCAGTTCCATGGTTCCGATTATAGAGCTTCGCGGCGCGATACCCTATGGCGTGATGAGCGGGCTGCCCATTTGGATCAGCGCCGTTGTCGCAATTTTCGGCAATATTCTGCCCGTACCGTTTATTATCCTGTTCGCGCGGAGAATACTCGACTGGATGAAAACGAAAAGCCTGCGCCTCTGCCGTCTCGCCGGCCGCTTGGAAAACCGGGCGCGAAGCAAGCGCCTGTACAAGGGTGAGCTGCTGGGGTTGTTCCTATTCGTTGCGATTCCGCTGCCCGGAACGGGGGCGTGGACCGGCGCGCTTATCGCGGCGGTGCTGTCACTCCGGCTGAAATACGCGTTTCCCGTCATCGCGGCGGGCGTCGCCGCGGCCGGGGTAATAATCGCGCTTTTAACCTCCGGCGTCGGCGCTGTTGTGAGCTGACGCGCGTTAAATGACATTCCCGAATCCGGACATCAGGCGCGTCGCGGATCTTAAAAATACGAAAACAAGGGAGGAAGCCATGCCGGCTTCCTCCCGTTTTGTTATTGACGGGCGCAACTCGCCGCTAGGGCACCAGCCTCCCGTCGCCTACGACGTCGAAGTTCACTTCGCGCAGAAAATACGCGTCAAGCACCGCCTTTGCGACCTCCATGATCGCAGCACCGGAGCCTCCCTTTTCAACGACGACGGCGATTGCGATCTCCGGGTCGTCAGCCGGAGCATAGCATACGAAAACTCCGTTGTTTATCTCCGAGGTCGTCTGCTGAACCGTACCGGTTTTCGCGGCGACAGGCACGGAATATTTGCTGAACACGGTTTTTGCCGTGCCGTCCGTGGCAACGGCGCGCATCCCGGTCTGGAGATACGAAATATATTCCGCGTTGCCCAGTTCCTGCGCCACCGTCGGCGTCATTTCTTTTATGTTTTCCGAAAAATCGGCGCTCTTGACGCTTTTTAGGAGCGTCGTTTTATATCTCGTTCCTCCGCTTGCGATCGTCGCGGTATAGTTTGCGAGCTGTATCGGCGTACACGAACTGAACCCCTGCCCGATTCCAAGCAGGACTGAATCCCCGCTGCGCCAGCCCTCCTTTTTTTCCCTTACCTTCCACTCCCTGTCGGCGAGAAGTCCTTCGCTCTCATAAATCTCAAGTCCGGTCACGGCTCCGAAGCCAAAATCAGCGGCTGCCGCGTTGAGATTATTTGGGTTATTGCCGTCCTGACTTTGCGAAACGCGGTCCGCCACTTCGTAAAAATACACGTTGCAGGAGTTTTGAATCGCACCGATGATATCAAGCGGTCCGTGACCGTGACCCGTGGAGGTGTATATCCAACAACGCGGCGAAAAGCCCACGTCCTGATATTTTGTAAATATTCCAGTGTCATTTATCGTAGACCAGCGCGAAATCACGCCGCCCACAAGCCCCGCATATGCCGTTACCATTTTGAATGTCGAGCCGGGGGCGTATGTCCCAAGCGTCGCGCGGTTATACATCGGCGCCGTGATGTCGGCGCTTAAGTCTGCGATGTTCTCCATCAGCGTCGCAAGATTATACGTCGGGTATGACGCCAGTACAAGCGTCTCTCCCGTTTTCACGGAGACCGCGGCGACAGCTCCGCCCGTCGCAAGCTGATCCGCCTCGCGTTCCAGGTTAATATCCGCGATTTTCTGCTCCAGCGCGCGTTCCGCCGCCTCCTGCAAGCGAATGTCTATGGTGAGGTAGACGTTGCCGCCCGGCTGCGGCGCAGCTTCCTCTTTTCTTGATATGACTGTACCGTCCGCCGCGAGATAGACGATTTCATGCCCATCCACGCCGTGCAGTTCTTTCTCGAACGCAAGCTCTACGCCGCTCTTTCCGACCCTGGCGTCCCTCGGATACCCAAGCGCTTTGAAATATTCCCAGTCTCCCTTATCGCCGCCGTCCACGGGCGCAACGTTACCGAGAATGTGCGCCGCAAAGCTCGTGTGATACTCCCGGCGGGAGTCCGGCTCGACAAACACGCCGGGATACGATTTTTCCTCCAGCCTTGCGATAAACTCAAGGTCAACATTGCGCGCAAAAACATATTCCGCCGTCTTGAGAAGTATCTCAGTTTCAAGCTCATAGCGCACGCCGATTATAAGGCGCGCATCGGAAATGCTCGTTGTGTACGGAATTTTGTAATGCTCTCTCATCCAGACGATGAGCTCGGACGCCGAAATATCCGGAGCAAGATCAAAGGTGTCAATATATTTCGCAAGCCGGTTTTTAAGCGTGTCGGATACGCTGGATTTATACTCAAACGGAGCGCCCTGCGTCACCGGAAACGTGTCGGCATAGCTTATACCGGACTCTGCCGCCATGTGTATTATATCGCGTACCACCTCGTTCATATCAGGCACGGCGCGAAGCGTCTCCCATGAGAGGCGGACGTTATATGACGGCGTAGAAGACACGAGCAGCACACCGTTGCGGTCAAGTATATCTCCGCGGCTGGCGCGCACCGTGCGCAAAACGGCGGAGACTGTTTTCGGCGCGTCGCCGGCCGCTCCGGACGCCGCGGCGTCATAGATTTGCAGCTTATACAGCGTCACGGCGTATACCGCAAGTACGCCGAGAAATACCGTCAAAACAACGGCAAGCCTCGTTCTCTTAAACAGCTTGTTCATTTCCGCCTCCTGAATTCGTCAGCTTGAATAGTCCCGCACTGCGCGCTTGTCCATCACTCTCGCGACCGGGTAGAGGATAATGCAAAACGGCAGGGAGACAAGCCCCTGGCGCACCCCCGCCATAACGAGCGCGTAAAACGGCGCTCCCTCAAAAACCAGCAGCGCAAACATCTGCGCGAGTCCGCACAGCATAAGGGTGGCGACGCACAGAAACAGATATGACAGAAAGCCTCTGGCGACGACCGTGTCTGACAGCACGCCGATTATCATACACACAGCGCAGAGCAGCAGCATAAAGCCAGCAATCGGTTTGTGGAATGACAGATCGCACAGCGCGCCGGAAACAAGCCCGAACACCGCGCCGCGCGCGCCGCCCTCGTTCATGGCGACGGCAACGGCGGCAAGAGGCAAAACAAGCGGAATCGTGGTCAGTGCGTTGACAAACGGTAAAACGTGCGCCTGAAGCAGGTATACTATCATCAAAAACAGTGTGTGGAATATGACGGTCATAACCGTACCGCCCCTGACGCGTCTGCTCTTTTGAAAATTCATGATCTATTGCTCCGTAAACTCTGTGACGAGATAGCAATACGTCGCGTCACGTATCTGCGCCTCTGGCTGTATTACGGCATACATGCCGATTCCCGCCTCATCCCGCCTCACGGACACAACCGTGCCGATAACAAGCCCGTCGGGATATTTTCTGCCGCGTCCGCTCGTCACAACCGCGTCCCCGGCGAGCACAATCGTGTCGTCAGATATGTTTGCCAAGCGGAGCGCGCCGTCGCGCATCAGCTCAAAATCTCCCGAAGCGATACCCTCGGCGCCGCGCTCGCCAATGTGAACCGCGGCTGAAAACGTCGTGTCGATTATGGATACGCATACGCTCTCGGCGGCGCGCACCTCCGTCACCCGTCCGATCAGCACTCCAGTTTCGGTAATCACAGCGTCTCCTGTCTTGGCGGCGGAATTGTTCGCGCCCTTATTGATGACGAACGAGGACGAGTAGCTCGACGCGCTCCAATCCATGATTGTCGCGGCGTCCAGCACAAAATCCTGATGCCGCGCGGAGAGATTCAAAAGCTCATGCAGGCGTTTGTTCTCCTCCGTCACCTCCGTAATCTCGCGGTATTCCTGCCGGAGGGCGGATATTTGCTCTTTAAGCGCCTCGTTTTCTTCCATGAGCTGCTCATATTTGTACATATAGCCGTAAATCGTCTCAAACGTGTGCGCAAGCGATGCCGCGGCGCGCTTGAGCGGATTTGTCAGCGCGTTCGCGCCGTTTGTGATAAAGCCCGGGTCTCCCCGCGTACTGCGTGACACGACCGCAACCGCCGCGATAAGCAGCGCGAGGACGAGTATCGCAATATTGCGTTTTGTTACGAATGCTTTCATAAGACCTCTACATTAAATTCCCGCAGCGCATTTGCCAGCGCACAGACAGGCAAGCCCATCACGTTGAAAAAATCCCCGGTGATTCCCGATATGAACACCGCGCCCCGTCCCTGGATGGCGTAAGCGCCCGCCTTATCCAACGGCTCTCCCGTCGCAATGTACGCGCGTATCTCACGTTTGGATATTTCCCGAAATCTCACCGCGCTTTCCTCACAGAACGCCGCACCTCGCCCCGCGCGAAGGATGCACACGCCGGTGTAAACTCTGTGCTCCCTGCCCGATAACCGCGCGAGCATACCAGCGGCGTCAGCCGCGCTTTCCGGCTTGCCCAAAGGCGTTCCGTCAAGATATACAAGCGTGTCGGCGGCGATTATAAGCTCGTCCGGAAATCTCTGCGCAACCTCGCGCGCCTTGCCGCGCGCGATTTCTGCCACGGCGCGCGCCGGGGCGCCCGGCGGCGCGGACAGCTCCCTTTCCGGAGGAACAACGGTGAAAGCAAGCCCCAGCATTGTCAGAAGTTCCCGCCGGCGCGGGGAGTTTGACGCTAATATGATACCCATTTGCTTCCTACTCCACACCCTTATAGTACAGCCCGCGCGTAAATCCGCCCGGAACATAATTCCCATCCCCCAGGTAGCTTCTGTATACGTCAAGGCATTCCTTGTCATTCTCCGTCGTAAACATCAGCCGCAGCCCCCAAAGTCCAAGCGAGTACAGGTCAGATAACTTGTCCGCCATATACAGCTTTTTTGAGTTCAGCAGCGCGCTGCGGTGATTTCCCTCCCGCACGACGGGAAAGGTCACCCCCAGCCGGTCTGATAAGCCCGAAAACGTCTCGCACGACGAGCAGCCGGCGGAAAGCTTTATGATACAGTTCTCCGTGAGCATGAGCGGCAGCCGCCCATAGGCGATCACTTCTGTGTCAATCGGCTTTGACAAGTCGCGGATCTGTCCCATATTCAGCTCAAACGAGAGCGTCTGGCTCGCAAGCCGCAAATCGGCGGCACAGCGCAGCGCCTGGGAGTTGAATACATTCATCCCAAAGTCTCCGCGGACGGCAAACCCAAGCTCCCGCGCCATGAGTATCGACCCAATTCCGCCGCACAGCGCGTCCGTAAAGCCGAGCTTTTTTGCCGCCGTAAGCAGCGCCGAAAGGCGCGGCTTCTCTGCGTCACGGATTACGCGCGGCAGCATAACGGCAAACCTGACGCCCGTCGCGTCCATATAGGGTCTTATCGACGCCGCGCTTGAAAGCTCGTCCGCCGGTATATACACCACGGCGGGGCGCAGATCGATAAGCTCCCGCGATAGCTGCGCCGCGCTGCGCACGGAAACCGTGAATACCGGCGCGTCCGTGCTGTTAAGGCGCTTTAGTCCCGGATCAAGCGCCTCCACCCGCGGCGGGGTGAGAATTCTGCGTTTTTCAATCAGCTCCGCAAGCGCGCGGCGGCGCAGGTCATTTATCGCCGCGACAGGCAGCGACAATCCGGAGTCAACCTCGCACTTTACCTCCCGCGCGTAAAACGGAGTTCCGCCCGTTT
>JAITGW010000022.1 GCA_031280325.1 Oscillospiraceae bacterium | reverse complement strand
AGCGGCTCGTGCGAAAGGCGGTACGGGCTTTTTTCTTGCCCGTTTCTATACTTTCAAACGCTTGATTTCGACTTGCACCCTTTTGGGCAAAAAGGTGCAAAAGGGTGCAAGTCAATAATCCCCAGCCTGAACGCAAGCTCAATTCAGCAAAAATCGCTCTTGCAGGGGTGCAAGATTTTGAGAGTGCAAATTCCTGAAACCCCCGCTACACCGCCGTTTGCAAACAAAAAATCCGCCTAAAACCTAGACGGATTGATTGTATCAACGACTTGTTAATAAGATGGTGGAGACTACGTGACTCGAACACGTGACCTCATGCGTGTGAAGCATGCGCTCTAACCAACTGAGCTAAGCCTCCGTACATATGGTGACGCGTACGGGAATCGAACCCGTGTTACCGCCGTGAAAGGGCGGTGTCTTAACCGCTTGACCAACGCGCCGCTTAATGACTGACAATGAACAGTTAACTCGTATCAACTGTTAATTGTTCATTGTCAATCGGTCTGGTGGCGGTAACTGGACTTGAACCAGTGACACCACGGGTATGAACCGAGTGCTCTAGCCAACTGAGCTATACCGCCATTTCTTAGCTGGTAGATTATAATACGTAAGCCCATGTTTGTCAATAGTTTTCTTTTCGGCGGCGGCAGCGCGGCGCCCGAGCCGCACTGCCGTAAATACCCCGGCGCGTTTGCCCCGGCTTACACTCCATCAGCGGCGCGGATCGTCTCGATTATATTGCCGCGCCTCAGTCTGCCCGCGGCGTGTATCATCGTCAGCCGCGTGATTGCAAACACGACAAGAATGCAGCCGCCTATCAGCGCCCACGGCGCAGAAAAGGGAATTCCACCCACCATGCCCATACCGCGCCACACGCCGTATGCCGCCAGAACGCCAAGCGGAATCCCAAACAAAAGTGCGTGCGCCGCGCTCATAACGCTCTCAAAATTCAGCATTTTTTGTATTCCTCCGCCCGTCATGCCAACGCTTTGCAGTACCGCAAACTCCCGCGCGCGTGAGCGAACGTTCGTCGAAATTGTGCTTATTACGCTCGTCACCGCAATCAGCGCGAGCATCCCGGCAAAGCTGTACGAGAAGAACATTATCGTATCGTAAATCGTCCGCATCTGCGCCTCCGCCTGCACCAGGTCTGAAACGCTGTAAATGCGATAAATCCCCTCCTCCGTGTGCTGCGTATCATCCCTCATGACCGATTTTACATACTCGGAAAAGCCCTTGTTATCCGCCGTATCCGTGACCCAAAACCAATGCTCCGCCGTGCACCCCGGCACAATGACCGTGAGGTTATTACCAAGCCGCGCCTCCTTCATCACGTCCGCTCCGGAGAGCGCGCCGTGAATTTCAAGCGTGTAAGCGGACATCTCGCTCTCCGAAGCCGTCGCGGTATATTCGTATATTTCCAGCGTGCCGGAGGTCAGCCTGAGCGGCGCAAATTCTCCCACCCATCCGCTTGACAGCGACGCTTTCAAATTATTTATCAGTATGTTTGAGCCCGCCGGAACTCCCGCCTTCTCGCACAGCGAGACATACGTTTCAGAATCGGCGACGATCACCTCAAGCGGCAGCTCACGCTCCTCTCCGTTATAATCGCCCAAAAGACGCTTGAAAAACTTCTTCAGCTCCGGCGTCGCCATATCCTCCGTCACTGTTACAGATCCGTAAAAAACGGTTCCCAGACCGTATACCCGCGCCGGATATTCGCGAAACCTCAGCGTCAGCGCCTGGGCGCGCTTGTATTCCAGCGAGTTAAGCGCGCTCCACCGCTCCCCCTCCTCAAGACCGCGGTCAAGCCGCCGCGTATAGCTTGCGACCACCGTCGCGCCGGAGGCGCCGTACATCAGCTTTGCCGTCGCGGAGAGCATAGAGCCAAAGCTTCCCGCCGCAATGATAAGCACAATACTTATCGTCAGGGACAGCACCGCCGCGCGAAACGCCCGCCGGCTGCGCCGCACGGATTTCGCCGCAAGCGCGCCCTCGAATCCGAAAATTCCGTGCCTCAGCTTACCGCGCCGCTCCCGCGTTTTTGTGAAGCGTATCTCCGTCTTTGCGAAAATTGCTTCTACCGCCGGTATTTTTGCCGCGCGCCGCGCCGGAAGCCATGCCGAGAGCATAACTGTACCGAACGCAACCGCCGCCGATACGATAAACATGAGCGGCGACATGATAAACGGCAGCGCAATATCCACTGTAAATCCGCCGGAGAGATACATTCTGTGCAGCGCCGCTGTGACAACTCTCACCCCGATATATTCCAGCAGCAGTCCGAGAGCCAGCCCCGCCGGAATGCCAGTCAGACTTAGAAACACCCCTTCGTACAGGACGCTTGACGCGATTTGGCGCTTCGTCGCACCGACGCTTTTGAGCATTCCGAACTGGCGCGTGCGCTCCCCCGCGCTCACGCGGAACGCGTTTGAAACGACGATTACAGACGCGCCTATGATAATAAGCGCAAATATAATTCCAACTGTGACAAGCGCGACGTTGCGCACTGGATTGTCATAATCATACTGCAGCATCTCGTCGAACAGCGCTTTCGCGCCAAAGCCAAGTCCGGCCACGGTCGTGAGCATGGCGGATGACAGCGCGATTCCGAGAACGGTCGCCGCCGTGCGGTTTTTCGCGGTTTTAAGCTGGGCGCGTGCCAGCCTTGCCGTAAGCCTCACGCTATCTCACCGCCTCGTCGCGAACGATCCGCCCATCGGAAATCACTATCACACGATCCGCCGCAAGCGCGATTCTCTCGTCATGGGTAATAATCAGCAGCGTCTGATTATAGCGCTTATTCGAGAGCTTTAGCAGATCAATTATCTCCCGGCTTGATTTGCTGTCCCAATTTCCCGTCGGCTCATCGGCGAGAATCAGCGCCGGATCGTTTATCAGCGCCCGCCCGATACTCACACGCTGCTGCTGTCCGCCGGAGAGCTCGCCGGGCAAATGTTCCGCCCGATCTGTCAAGCCGGTCGTCTCAAGTATCGCGCGCAGCCGCTCCCTATCAGGGCGGCGATTATCAAGCAGGCGCGGCAGTATTATGTTCTCCTCCGCGGTCAGCGTCAGTATTAGATTGTAAAACTGATATACTATCCCAATATTTCTCCGTCGGAATATTGCCAGCTCGCTCTCGTTAAGGCTGTAAATATCGTTGCCATCGAGCCGAACACTGCCCGCTGTGGGTCTGTCAACTCCTCCGATAAGGTGCATAAGCGTACTCTTGCCGGAGCCGCTCGCGCCGACAATCGCGACAAATTCGCCCTTGTCAACCGTGAATGTCACGTTATCAAGCGCGGTTACCGCCGTGCCGCCCTTCCCGTACGTTTTGCTCAATCCCGAAACCTCAAGAATAGCCATTATTAGTCCTCCTGATTATAAGTCACGGCTATCTTAGCGCGTCAATGTGACTTTCCGTTGACTATATTAAAGAAAAAAGTGACGTTTTAGTCACCTGCATTTTCACGGCGGCTTATCGCGCGCCCGTTGCCGCAGCCGTTATTTATAAAATTTCAGCGTGAACACCGCGCCTCCCTCCGCGTTTTCCGCAGAAACGTCGCCGTTTTGCCCGCGCATAATCGACAGCGCCATTGGCAGTCCGATTCCGTATCCCGCGTCCGCGCGCGAGCCTTCAAACCGTTTGAAAACGCTCGAAAGCTCCTCGCGCGTCAGTCCCTTGCCGCGGTCTGCGACAGAAATCCACGCGCAGATTGGGTTTTCCCCCGCGCCGACGCGGATTACGCTCTCCGTCGGCGAATACTCTGACGCGTTTTTAAGTATATTTGACAGCGCCTCGGCGGTCCAGCGCAAATCGCAGAAAAGCTCCGCCTCGCCGGCGCGCTCCACGCGCTGATTCTTCAGTTCGAGAAGAATTCCAAGCGGCTCCAGCGCGCGGCCGATAACCTTCCCCGAACTCACCATCGCGCGCGAAAACTCCACAGCGCCGGAATCGAGCTTTGCAAGCTTGAGCATCGCCGTGACAAGCCATTGCGTCCGCGCAAGTCCCGACTTGATGTTTTCGATGAATTCCGTATGTTTTTCCGGAGGCGCGCTCTCTAAAAGCTCCGCCATTATCATCATCGACGTCAGCGGCGTTTTCAGCTGGTGCGAAATGTCCGCAAGCGTGTCGCGCAGCACAGCCTTATCCCGCACAAGCGCCTCCACCTGCTCGTTTTTCAGGCGCGCAAGCGTATGAATGTCATTTCTCAGAGCCGAGAGCGCCCCCTCGCGGTTATTGCGAAAATCCACGCTCTCCCCGGCGATAACGCGGAGTATGTCAGCCGAAATCCGATCCAGCGCGCGTTTAGAAATCAGCACGGTATCCAAGCCCCCGAACCGTCTCAATGTTCGCGGCGCCGGAGAGTTTATTCCGCAGCCGCTTTATATACTGCGAAAGCGTGTTGTCCTCCACAAAGCTCCCGGCCGAGTCCCATATGCTCTCCAGTATCTGCCCGCGGGACAGTATCCGCCCGCGGTTATTTGCAAACGTGAGCAGCAGACGGTATTCCAGCGCCGTAAGCTCAAGCTGTGTTTCTCCGGCATATGCCTTGCCCGCGGCGGCGTCTATCGTGACGCCTCCAAGGGTGAGCGTGAGCGCGCTGCCGCTCGCACCGCTTCGCGAATCTAAAACGCGCTTGACGCGCGCGAGAAATTCCCGCAGCCGAAATGGTTTTGTGACATAGTCCTGCGCGCCGGCTTCAAAGGCGCGGACGACATTGCCCTCATCGTCAACCACTGTCAGAAATATCACCGCGGCGCCCGACTCCCGCAGAGTCTCGCTCACGTCCAGACCGGTGCCGTCCGGCAATTGCATGTCAAGTATCGCAAGCTCAAACTTCTCCGCACTAAGCTCACGCGCCCGCGCCGCATTTTTCGCCCGTGCGACGTCATATCCTTCCTGTTCCAGGGCATACGACAGCCCGGAGGCAATCATCTCATCGTCCTCTACAAGTAAAATCCTCGCCATGCCGTCTCTCCTGACCGCGCTCGAAAATAAAACCCCGCGGGCGAGCCTCACACCCGCCCGCGTAATAAAATACAGTCTGAAATTCGCCGCTCAGTTCAGATTTCCAGCAGCTCGGCGTTTTTCTTCGCCTCCGTCTTGTCGATCTCGCGGATATAGTCGTCAGTCAGCTTTTGAAGCTCCTTTTCCGTGTCTTTAAGGTCGTCCTCCGTGATTTCCGACTTCTTCTTCTGCGCCTTAAATTTCTCCATTGCGTCCCGGCGGATGTTGCGGATCGCTACTTTCGCCTCCTCCGCGTATTTCGTTACCTGCCTTGTAAGCTCACGCCGGCGATCCTCCGTCAGCTGCGGAAACGCAAGGCGGATGACCTTGCCGTCGTTCGTGGGATTGATTCCGATTTCGGAAATCTGAATCGCCTTTTCGATATTTTTCAGCGCGGACGCGTCCCACGGGGAAATCACAAGCGTGCGCGGATCGGGCGTTGAGATCGCGGCAATCTGCGCAATCGGCGTCGGCGCATCGTAATAATCCACACGCACCTGGTCAAGTATTGCCGCGTTTGCGCGTCCGGCGCGAACCGTGGCAAACTCATTTGTCAGCGCGGCGAGCGTTTTTTTCATTTTTGATTCAAATTCTTCGTACATGTTGGGTGCACCTCTCATTTTTTATCCGCGCGGATTGGCAAAGCCGGCTCCCCGCGCTTAAAATTTCGCCTTCCCGCAAGGTCGCGCGGCGCGGCGGCAATGCCGCCAAAACGTTTTTCAGCCGACAATCGTGCCGAGCTTTTCGCCCATGACCACGCGGTAGATATTCATCGGATCCTTGAGGGCAAAAAGTATCACGGGAATGCCGTTGTCCATCGACAGGCTCGTCGCCGTGGAGTCCATGACTGTCAGGTGATTTTGCAGAACCTCGTCATAGCTTATTGTGTCATACCGCTTTGCGTCAGGGTCTTTTTTCGGATCCGCGGAGTACACTCCGTCAACATTTTTCGCGAGCAGGATCGCATCCGCGCCGATTTCGGCGGCGCGCAGCACAGCCGCCGTGTCGGTTGAGAAATACGGATTCCCGGTGCCGCAGCCAAATACCACAACGCGCCCGTTTTTCAGGTGCTTGTCGGCTTTAAGCCGAATATACGGCTCCGCCACGGAGCGAATTTCAAGCGCCGTTTGCACCCGCACCGGCACGCCCATTTGCTCCAGCACGTCTGCCAGCGCAAGCGAGTTCATCACCGTCGCCATCATGCCCATGTGGTCGGCGCGCGTGCGCTCCATCTTTCCGATTCCGTCTGTCGCCCCGCGCCAGAAGTTGCCGCCGCCGACGACAACGCCGATCTCAACACCCGCCTCAACGCAGCGGCGGATCACCGCGCACACGTCGCGTATAACCTTGAAATCAAGCCCGAAGCGCGCCTCTCCCGCTAGCGCCTCCCCGCTGACCTTCAGCAGGACGCGCTTGTAAACCGGTTTCGTGCCGTCACTCATACAACCCCTCCACAATCACAAATTTTCAATTTTCAAGCGATTCTATCATGCCGTAATCGCCGCTTTTGCGCTTGTAAACCACCGAGAATTTTTCGTCACGGTTCTGGTTTTTGAAAACATAGAACTCATGCCCGAGAAGATTCATCTGAAGCACCGCTTCCTCCGGCGTCATCGGCTTGATCGGAAACGCCTTGCTGCGGACAATCTTAAACTCCGGCTCGGACTCATCCTCATCGCTCACCGTGACCTCGGGCGCGGCTTCCCGCTCAAACGCGCCGTCGCGCAGACGCTTTTCAAGCTTTGTCTTATGCTTGCGTATCTGCCGCTCAATCCCTGCCACGGCGGAGTCGATCGACGCGCGCAAGTCGCTTGTCGTATCCGCGACGCGGCAAAACGTTCCGTGGTTGTGGAGGGTTACCTCTGCCGTGAAGCGCCCACGCTCCGTCGAAAACACCGCCGACGCCTCTGACTCGCTCCTGAAAAATCTGTCCAGCTTGGAGATTTTCTTCTCCGCATACTCGCGGATGTCCGGGGAAACGCGAAGCTTTTTCTCGACTACATTCAGTTTCATTGCCATTTCCTCCCAGTGTGTTTTTGTTAAGGGCAATTAACCCTTTATCAGCAAATTATTTCTGCGGCAAAGCTCGTCAGCGCGCCGCCGAGCGCGAGGGAAAAATACTTAAATCCCGTCTGCTCAATAGCCGCCGTCAGCGCGGTGCGATTTCCGCCCAAGCCCATAACTCCCGGACCGGAGCGGTTCAGCTCCGCGAGTATCCGCCTTTCGCACTCCGCGGTGACGGCGTCCGCCGAGCGGCGGTCCGCCGGACGGTACAGCGCCAGGTGCGCGAGAGCTTTCGCTTCATCCGCGGTGTCAGCCAGACCAATCCCTGCGGCAATCGGAGCCAGAGCCGCAATGCGCTCCCCCGCGGAGAGAATCGTTTCCGCGGCCTGCTTCACAAACGTATCGCCCTCCGGGTGAAAATCGCGCGGGGCAATATCCGTAAACCGCGCCGCGTTCTCGCCGACAGGCGCGACCGTGAGCGCAAAACCGCAGCCCTCCTCCGGGATCTCGTACAGCTCATACCGCCGCTCGCCGCCGAAGCCGAGCGTTACGCCGTTTTCCAGCGCTTTTTCCATGACCGGCGCGGCACTGCCAACGCGCGCGAAAACATACCAGCCATTATCCCATTTTTCAAGCGGCTCACTGTTTTCGGCACAGCGGTTAAAGCGCGCGATAAGCTTTTCAATCGCGCGGGCGGCGTCCGGATTTGTCTCCGCCTCGAGCGCG
>JAITGW010000199.1 GCA_031280325.1 Oscillospiraceae bacterium | reverse complement strand
CTGTTTTGAACCGCAGGAGGCGCAGATCGAGCGCGCGCAGATTTTCGGTCAGTGCGTTTGCGGCAAACATCCCGTCCGGACCGCCGGAGCGAACCGTTTCACCGACGATTGTGCGCCCGCCGAGATATGTGCCGGTTGCGATAATCACGGCGCGCGCGGCATAAAACGCGCCTGTGCGGGTGACCGCGCCCGTGACCGCGCCGTTTTCGGAGGTGATCTCGACGATCTCAGCTTGCTTGAGGTCAAGATTTTCCTGCGATTCCAGCGTTTGCTTTATGAGCGCCTGATATGCCCGCCTGTCAATTTGCGCCCGCAGAGAGTGTACCGCGGGTCCTTTGCCGCGGTTTAGCATACGGCAGGAGATCGCGGTTTTGTCCGCCGCCCGCGCCATTTCGCCGCCGAGCGCGTCAATTTCGCGGACGAGATGACCCTTGCCGGTGCCTCCGATTGCCGGATTGCAGGGCATATTGCCCACGGAATCAAGGTTTATGGCGAAGCAAACAGTTCGCAGTCCAAGGCGGGCGGCAGCCAGCGCGGACTCACAGCCGGCGTGACCCGCGCCGATGACAAGTATATCGTAATTTCCGGCGCAATACATACGCAAAACCTCCGGGGCATAAAGCAGAATGCCATCTATCATGTAATACAATAGATGGCACAAAATGACTGATATAATTTCAGTCTGTGGCACGCCCGGAGGGACTTGAACCCCCACCCTCTAGGTTCGTAGCCTAGCACTCTATCCAGTTGAGCTACGGGCGCGTATGAGCTGCGTGCCTGTCCGCAATTCAAAGGCGTGGAGTAGTATACCACGCCTTTGCGCGAACTGCACGCAGACTTTTCGAACAACGCGCCTTTTTTCGCCGCCGCGCCGCGCTATATTGGCCCGAGCGCGCGCAGAACCTTATCCGGCGTCGCCGGAGGATCAACCCAAACGCCGGTGGCGTTATAAATTGCGATTATGACAAGATGCGTGTTTGCAAGCGAGTGCGATATGCCGTTTGCGCCGTAAGCCGCGTTGCCGGAGCGCGTCTCAAGAAATTCCCGCCGGACATCCGCCACGTCCAGAATTGTGGGCTTCTTATAGTCGATCATATTGTTGTTGAGTTTTACGCCCGTGCGCTTGTCGTAAACATAATCCTCAAGAAGCTGGCAGCCCTGTGACATGAACATTACCTGGTCAATCTGGCTCTCGAGACTCGTCGGGCGCATGACCTTACCGGGATCGGCGGCGACTCCGAAACGCAGAACTTCAACCTCGCCGGTCTCCTCATCGACCGCGACCTCGCAATATGCGGTGTTCATCGTGTCGAGAATGCGCCCCATTCCGCCGGTGACCCAGACGGCCATTGGAGGACGGCCCGTAAATGTTGCGACAATTTCCTCCCGGACGGCGTGCGCCAGCGGAACGCCGACAGAAGGATCCGCTCTGAGGATAAACTGCCCGCCGACCATGTCGATTTCATCCGCCGTGTGCCCCTTCAGAGGGTTCGGCGGCGCGGGGAAAAATGCAAACGGCGGGGGGGGCGCGTTCGCACTGCGCACGGCAGCCTCAATAAGCTTTGTCTTGAGGATATTCGCGCACTCTTTCATGCACCAGGCGGAGGCAGTGGTGCCATCCGACCCGCCGCCTACAGGCGTGAAATCCGCCTTTTCGCTAAAGTCGATCGC
Source organism: Oscillospiraceae bacterium (assembly GCA_031280325.1). Classification (GTDB taxonomy): domain Bacteria; phylum Bacillota; class Clostridia; order Oscillospirales; family Oscillospiraceae; genus JAIRRO01. The sequence continues at coordinate 2,140 of JAITGW010000199.1, read as the reverse complement.
AACGTCGTCATACTCCAGCCCAAGCTCCTCCGCCACAACCATGGCGTTGCATTCCACGGCGAACACGCCGAAGAGGGGGCCCTGCGTCGGCATATGGACGCGCCCGTCACGAAATTCCAGCTTGCAGCGATAGTCAGAGAAAGAATGTCGAGGGCACATCTGATAGCGGAAGCTCGCCCCGTGAAGCCGCCCGTCGGGCAGGCGCTTTGTCCCAGCCTTGTGCCAGCTCCAGTTCATGAGCTTTTTGCCCGCCTCAACGCATGCCTCAAAGCTCGGGACGGGGTTAATGTCATCCTGTGACGTGGGTCCGTGGAGATTTTGCCGCGCAAGCTCAATCGGATCCATGTCGAGCTTTTCCGCCATGATGTGAAGCGCGGCGGTGAGAATATCCCAGTTGAACGGACAGTGCTGTCCGGAGACGTACATCTTGCCGCGGTTCGTATCGACAATCTGCATCTGCTGGCGGATGTTCTTGCACTTCAGCGTATTGTACGGGCCCTGCGTCTGATCGCCGGTGGTGCCGAAGCTTGACGAGCCCCAGACGCCGCCGTCGGCAATTGAAAGATCGTCCATTGCGGTGATCATGCCGTCCTTGGTGAAGCCCACCTTGAGGTACATATATCGGGCTTTCATTATGAAATCAAACGTTTCCTCCCGCGTGTCAACGCAGCGGACAGGGCGGCCCGTGCGGCGGGCGAGCATCGGCGTAACCTCCTGCGAGCGGCGAAGCCCCCAGTCGCAGTATTTGCCGCCCATGAACAGACCTTCTTGAATCGTCTTTTCAACAGGCAGACCGTACATCGCGGCGATCGCGCGCTTTTCACGCACCGCCCCCTCGATGTGCAGGCTTTTGCCTCCGTCGTAATACGGATCGTCGAACCACCAGGCGACGGAGCCGGAGGGATTTGGCATGTGCGACGCGAACGCCGGCATGTACAGATCATATTCCTCGATGAAATCAGCCTCTGCAAAGCCTTTTTCAATATCGCCGGAGTAAAGGTTAGAGTAAAACACGTTGCCTTTTTTCGGAGGGTCGGGCGGATCCTTTGGCATGGGGCGGCCGAACGTAGGCGTCTCCGTGATCCACGGGCGGAGTACCGGCGCGTCGTCCCTCGTACCGGCCAAAACGTCCACAACGTGAGGAAGAACCTCCCAATCAACGTCGAGCAGGCGCAGCGCCTCCTCGCAGATATCGAGATTCTCGGCGACGACAATGGCGCCGACCTCGCACCCCTCCTGGTCGGCATAGTCGTCAAGCCACGGGCGGCGAGGGCCAAAGCTTTCGCCGTGGCTCGACAGAGCCTTGACGTCAGGATCGTCCCACAGGATGACGTCAACGACGCCGGGCAGCGCCAAGGCGCGCGCGGTATCGATGCTTTTTACTTTCGCGCAGGCGTAGGGCGAACGCAAAAACTTTGCGTGGAGCATATCCGGAACAACATAGTCGATTCCGAATTTTGCGACGCCGGCGGCGAGCGCGTATGAGAGCTTTCCGGGAAGATTGGGCTTGCCGACGACGCGGAAAGATTCCCGCTGACCGTTGGCTCCGGCTAAATCAGCCATAACTGTACCTCCGTTGCAATAAAAATCAGTGCCGGGCAAAAAGACCGCGCAAAAGCAGCCCGCAGCCGGCGGCGATGAACAGGAACATCATAATAAACTCAAAAAGTGACTGGCGCATAACGACAAGACGCACGCTGAGCAGAACCGAAAGCACGATAAACACAAGCCCCAGAACGATGATTATCCGCGGGACGATGGATTTCGGGCGGACGAAAAGCCAGATCACGCCGATGACAAGGGGAAGCACGACGACTCCGCCGGGGACATCAAACGCGCCGTATCTAAAGCCGAAGCCCCAGCTTGTCACGGAGACAAGCCGCGTGAGCCAAAACAGCCCCGCGCCAAGCAAAACGACGCCAAGCAGCGTGACGGCGGCGCCCGGGCGCGCCAAAGCTCCGCGCGTCTCCCGATCCCTTCCGAATTTCATAGTGATACCCTATCCTTTTACAGCTTGCTTATATCATACCAAATATGCGGAAAAAGTCAAGGAGAAGTTGTAGGAGAAAAGCAATGAGCGCGCATGTGCAAAAGATTATCAAAAAAAGGTGTTGACAAACAGGGGTGGGTGGGGGGGGGG
>JAITGW010000161.1 GCA_031280325.1 Oscillospiraceae bacterium | reverse complement strand
CTCGGTCGCGGCGGGGTCGCCGCCTGGCGTATGAAGGATCAGGTCTAATCCGATTTTTTTATCAAGCTGAAAAACCGTGCTCATAAACCCGCGCAGATCACTGTCATTGATGCTTGTGTCGCCTTTGCCGCTGAAATTAGCATAGTAACAGATGACATTACGGTTTTCTTTTTTGCTGAGATGGTCGATAAATTCCGTGCGCGCAATATCGCCCGCCCGGTCAATTGAATTGGCAATTTTATGTATACCCGGCATAATTGCAGTCCTCCCTTGGCAGATTATTTGAGGCCAATCAGGCGTCCGCGGCAGACGGGGAATAGCGCGCCTGCGTTTGTATTTACTGCAGCGCGCGCCGCTCTTGCTCCTCCGCGAGCTTTGAAAGAAGCGAATCAAGGCTCATTGCGCCCACATCGCCGCCGGAGCGGGAGCGCACGGCGACGATGCCGGCTTCCGCCTCCTTATCGCCCAAGATGAGCATATATGGAATCTTCTGGAGCTGCGCCTCACGTATTTTATAGCCGATCTTCTCGCTACGCAGATCTGTTTCGACGCGGAAGCCCGCGTTTTCAAGTGACCTGGCGACGGACTGCGCGTATTCGTGCGCCCTGTCCGTGATCGGCAGCGCAATTGCCTGTACCGGCGCGAGCCAAAGGGGAAACGCGCCCGCGAAATGCTCCGTAAGGATTCCGATGAAGCGCTCTATCGAGCCGAACGCAGCCGTGTGAAGCATGATTGGGCGGTGACGCTCCCCGTCTGCGCCGACATATTCAAGCTCAAACCGCTCCGGCATTTGGAAGTCTAGCTGGATTGTGCCGCACTGCCATGTGCGCCCGATCGAATCCTTGAGATGAAAGTCGATCTTTGGTCCGTAAAACGCGCCGTCGCCGGGATTTATCTGATACGGCACTCCGTTTTCGATAAGCGCGTCCTCAAGCGCGCGCTCGGCGGCGTCCCACGTCGCGGTCTCGCCCATAAAATCGTCAGGACGCGTGGAGAGTTCCACGCGGTATTCAAAGCCGAATACGTCGTAGATATATCCGATTTTCTTGATGACGCCAGTGATTTCGGCGGGGACGTGCTCCGGCGTCATGTAGATGTGCGCGTCGTCCTGCGTGAAGCAGCGCACGCGCATGAGTCCATGAAGCGCGCCGGAAAGCTCGTGTCTGTGGACAAGTCCAAGCTCGGCAACGCGCATGGGAAGATCCTTGTACGACCACATGCGGCGCTTATACGCGAGCATTCCGCCCGGGCAGTTCATGGGCTTTATGGCATAGTCACCCTCGTCAATCTTCGTAAAATACATGTTGTCCTTATAATGATCCCAGTGCCCGGAGCGATGCCAAAGCTCTTCGTTCAGGATAATCGGCGTGGAAATCTCCTCATATCCGCGCTCGCGGTGAAGCGCGCGCCAGAACGAGAGCAGCTCATTGCGCAGCGCCATCCCTTTCGGGAAGAAGAAGGGGAAGCCGGGGCCCTCATCAAACAGCGCAAAGAGATCAAGCTCCCGTCCGAGCTTGCGGTGGTCGCGCTTTTTAGCCTCCTCAATGCGGGAAAGGTGCGCGTCAAGCTCGTCCTTTGTCAGAAAGCACGTACCGTATACGCGCTGGAGCATTTTGTTGTTTGCGTCTCCGTGCCAGTACGCGCCCGTCGCGCTGGTGAGCTTAAACGCGTTTGCTTTTACGCGCCCGGTCGAGTCAAGGTGCGGACCGGCGCAGAGATCGACAAATTCGCCCTGCTTGTAAAACGAAATCGGCGCGCCGTCCGGCAGCTTCTCGATAAGCTCGACCTTATACGGCTGGTTTTTCTCGCGCATGAGGGCGACAGCGTCCGCGCGGGAAAGCTCAAACCGGCTGAGCGGGAGCTTTTCCTTGATAATTTTTTTCATCTCGCCCTCAATTTTCTCCAAATCATCGGGAGTGAAAGGACGAGGCGCGTCAAAGTCATAGTAAAACCCGTCGTCGATCGCGGGTCCGATAGTCAAAAGCGCGTCCGGATAAAGGCGCAGCACTGCCTGAGCCATAATGTGCGACGCTGTATGGCGGTATGCCTTTTTGTATTCTTCGTTTTCAAATGTATACTGATTGTCAGACATAGGATCATCTCCGAAATTATAAGTAAATATAGTATATCACTGATTTTCGCGCTTGTCAAAATTCTTGCGCGGATTTTCAAAATATTTCACGGCTTCGGCGCGCGTTTTGGGTGAAATTTTGAGGAAGAGAAGATTTGTGCAGCCGGAACGGGTCAATCTTCTTAATTTGTTTTAATTGCGTTCACGCATTTGACATAAACGAGTGTTATTATTCGCTCACAGGTCAAAATGACAAAAATTACTGCGGGAGATGTTTATTATGAACTATAATTACGGCAATCACGGCGATGAGCGTGACGATCTCGGCGCCTCCTCCCGGAGGACGCCCGACCCCGATGTCCCGCCAATGGACGATGCGGAGGTCAACTCGATCATCCGGCAGGCAGCTCAAAGTGAGGAGTCAAGGCAAATGGCCCGCTTTGAGGCGGACGCGTTCAATTCCTCCGACGCGGATTTGCGCCACGCGCCCGATAAGCAATCCCCGACAAACGAGCCGATCGGCGCCGCCCCATGGTGGGAGGTGAAGGACGCCGCGCCGCGCGCGCCGGAATACCGCGAGCCGAGCTATCGCGAGGCTCCGCGGGAGGCAAAGCCGGAGCCGGCGTATTCCCCGCAACAGACGTCGGCGCCGTTTTACGTTCCTGCGCGCTCCGCTGATATACGGTACGTCGACGGCGGCGGATCGCCGGAATTTGGCGCCGTGCCGCCAGCGGCGCGGCGTCGGCGCGGCGGCTTTGGAAGGGCGGTCGCGATGCTTCTGCTCTGCGCGCTTATCGGCGCGGGCAGCGGCGCAGGTTTTACCTATTATGCTGCGAAAAACGGACTTATTCCGGCGGCGACGCCGGTCAGCACAGTCGTCCTCGGCGCGCCTGGGGGCTCGTCCGGGGACAGCGCCGCGGCTCCGCTTATATACGAGGACGGGACGATGAGCGCCGAGGCAATCTATACCCAGGCGTGCGATCAGGTGGTCATTATCTCAAGCGAGGTTGTACAGCAGGGTTTTTTCGGCACGCAGAGCGGCACGACATACGGCTCCGGCTTCATCATCAGCGAAGACGGATATATTGTGACGAACTATCACGTTGTTGAGAGCGCGCATTCTTCCGGAAGCCCGATCAAGGTCACGTTCTACGACGGAAAGAGCTATGACGCGAAGCTTGTCGGGTACGAGTCGGACAACGACGTCGCTGTGCTGAAGATTGAGGCGGCGGGACTCTCCCCTGTGAAAATCGGTTCGTCCGCCGCGCTGCGCGTCGGGAACAAGGTATACGCAGTCGGAAATCCGCAGCTTCTCAACTACACGATGACAGACGGAATTGTCTCGTCGCTTGACCGCGCGATTCAGGTCGAAGAACTGAATTCGATAACAATGTTCCAGATCTCAGCCGCCGTCAACAGCGGCAACTCCGGCGGACCGGTGTACAATTCCCGAGGAGAGGTGGTCGGCGTCGTGTCCGCGAAATACGCCAGCGAAGGCGTCGAGGGGCTGGGCTTTGCGATTCCGATTGACGACGCGATGAGGATTTCCACCGACCTTATCACAAACGGATATGTAACCGGCAAGGCTAAAATCGGAATCACGGGACGCGACGTGGACGCGCGCACCGCGGAATATTACGGCTGGACAGAGGGCGTCGTTGTGCGCACTGTCGAACCCGGCTCAGCAGCCGAAAAGGCTGGGGTGCTTATGGGCGACACCGTTATCGGACTCGGCGAGGACGTGACGCGCACGATGGATTCGCTTAACACGGCAAAGAAAAAGTTCAAGCCCGGGGAAACGACAACGATCACCGTTGTGCGCAACGGGCAGGAGGTCAAGCTGAGCATTACTTTCGATGAGGCGACGAACAGCTGACGGACGGTTCTGAGGGACAGCGAGACAGGCAAAGGCAATGAATGCGGGAGAAGTCTATGGCAGGCTTCTCCCGTTTGACATGGGAAATAGCGGGAAAAGCTGCGAGGCATTTGACAAATCGCAAGCGTTGTGCTATGATAAAGCATTATTTTAGAGCGCAGGCGGGCGCGCCGGGGCAGGAGCCGCGTCCCGAATACTTGACGGAGATTGTGATGCGATTTGAGAACTGGACTGTAAAGGGTTTTGACAGGGACGCCGCGGTGTCGCTTGTTCGCGGCGGAATAAATCCGCTGCCCGCGGTTTTTCTGGCGTCGCGCGGGATGACGGGCACGGAGGAGGCGAAGAGCTTCCTCACGGAAAACCACGGCGATATACTTGATCCTTTTTCGCTGCGGGACATGGAGCGCGCCGTTCTGCGCATTCGATCCGCCATGGAAAAACGCGAAAAAATCGCGGTATTCGGCGACTATGACGTGGACGGGATGACCGCCTCCGCCCTTCTGAAGGTATGGTTCCGCGACCAAGGGCATGACGCCCGGATTTATATCCCCGGAAGAGCGGACGAGGGCTACGGGCTCAACTGCGCCGCGCTGGAAATGCTGCGCGATGATGGAGTCACGCTTGTAATCACGGTAGACTGCGGCATCACAGCGGTGGACGAGGCGGAGTACGCAAAAAAAATAGGGC
>JAITGW010000126.1 GCA_031280325.1 Oscillospiraceae bacterium | reverse complement strand
TGAGCGGCGTGCCAGCGCGCCGACAAAGCGCGTCGAGCTTCATCTGCACACGAAGATGAGCCAGATGGACGGGCTTACGGATGTTGAAGCGCTGATAAAGCGCGCCATCAACTGGGGTCATACGGCAATTGGGATCACGGATCACGGCGTTGTACACACGTTTCCGAAGATTTTGTCCAAGGCGGGCGACAAAATCAAGCCCCTCTACGGCGTGGAGGGCTATTACATAAACGACGTGGATTCCCGCCCCGCGGTGTTCGGGGAGATTTCCGCGCTGCCCGGCGAGCTTGTCGTGTTTGACATCGAGACCACGGGTCTTCACGCGTTTACGGACGCCATCACGGAAATCGCCGCCGTCACAATGCGCGGCGGAGAGGTCATAAGCGAATTTCACACGTATACAAACCCCGGAAAGCCGATTCCGCCGAATATTACGGAGCTTACGGGAATCACGGACGAGACTGTGCGCGGCGCGCCGGATAATCTCACGGCCGTAAAAGCCTTTTTGGACTATGCTGCCGACCGCCCCATGGCGGCTCACAACGCGGGGTTTGACCTGGGCTTTATTTTCGAGGTGTGCCACAGGAGCGGCATCGCCTGGAATCCGGTGTGTTTCGACACGGTTACGCTTGCGCGGGCATTCTTTCCGGATTTATTTAATCACAAGCTGCCAACTGTGGCGCAGGCGCTGACTCTGCCGAAATTTGACCATCATCACGCCCTTGCGGACGCGACCGTAACGGGTCATATCGCAGCGCGGTTTTTGGCTGCGCTGAGGGAAGAAAACGTCACTTCGTCCTTTGAAATCAATGTTTTTTGCCGCAAGCGATACGAGCATAAAATCCACGAGCGCGCGCGGCATATCATCATCTACGCGAAAACACAGGCGGGAATCCGCAACCTTTATAAGCTTGTGACAAAAAGTCATCTTGATAATTTCAAGCGCAATCCGATCATCTATAAAAGCGATATTTTACAGCTGCGCGACGGGCTTCTCATCGGCGCCGCGTGCGAGGCGGGCGAAATATTCAACGCGGTCGAGCGCGGCAGCCGTTTTGAGCAGCAGCGCCTTGCGCGCTTTTATGATTACCTTGAAATTCAGCCGGTTGCGAACAACATGTTCATGCTCAAAGGAACCAAGCCCCGCGCCCACGGCGGAGAGGAGGCTTTGCGGGACTTTAACCGCCGAGTCGTCGCACTCGGCCGCGAGACAGGCAAACCCGTGTGCGCAACGTGCGACGCACACTTTCTTGATCCGGAGGATGAAATCTACCGCCGCGTACTCATGGCGAGCCGCGGCTTTGACAACGCGCTTGACCCCTTGCCGCTGTACTTCCGCACGACGGAGGAGATGCTCGGCGAATTTTCTTATCTCGGCGAAGAAACGGCCTATGAGGTCGTTGTCACGAACACGAATCTAATCGCCGATATGATTGACGCAGTGCGCCCGATTCCGCCCGCGAAAACGCTTTACGCCCCGAAAATAAAGGGCAGCGCCGACGATCTGAAATCTATGGTGTACAATAAGCTGCGGGAAAATTACGGCGGCGGCGCGCCGGATTTCGTCTTACAGCGCGTCGAGACGGAGCTTTCCGATATTTTGGGGCGCGGGTATGACGTCATATACATGTCGGCGCAGCGCGTCGTAGCGGATTCTCTGGCTCACGGCTATCTCGTCGGCTCCCGCGGGAGCGTCGGGTCGAGCCTTGTCGCCTATCTTGCGGGAATTACGGAGGTCAACTCCCTGCCGGCGCACTATCTGTGCCCGAATTGCCGCCGCTCGGACTTTAACGCCGGCGCGGGATACGGCTGCGGCGCCGACATGCCGGACGCGGCCTGCCCCGATTGCGGCGCGCCGTATAAAAAAGATGGATTCGACATTCCGTTTGAGACCTTCCTCGGCTTCGGCGGCGATAAGGTGCCCGACATTGACCTCAACTTCTCCGGCGAGTATCAGGCAAGTGCGCACAAATACACTACGGAGCTTTTCGGACCGAAAAACGTCTATCGCGCGGGAACGATCGGCACGCTGAAGGATAAAAACGCCTATGGCTTCGTGAAAAAATATCTTGAGCTTATCGGGCAAACTGTCTCCCGCGCGGAGGAAAACCGCCTGATCCAGGGGCTTGTCGGCATAAAAAGCACCACGGGGCAGCACCCCGGCGGACTTGTCATCGTCCCGCAGGGTATGGATATTGTGGACTTCTGCCCGGCGCAGCACCCGGCGGACGACGCCGAGAGCGATATTACAACGCTTCATTTTGAGTATCACGATCTTGAGGACAATCTTCTGAAGCTTGACGAGCTTGGTCACGACGACCCGACAATGATAAAAATGCTTGAGGATTTAACGGAGACAGATGGCGAGCGTATCGACGCCCGGCAAATCCCGCTCGACGATCCGGAGACTATGCGCATTTTCCGCACGGCGACTGCTATTGGACTCACGGACGACGATCCGGTCATAGGCAAAACGGGCAGCATCGGTATACCGGAATTCGGCACAGGCTTCACACGCGGAATGCTCAACGACACGCTGCCCGAGACGTTTGACACGCTTGTGCGCCTGTCCGGCTTCTCCCACGGGACGGATGTCTGGAATGGCAACGCCAAGGATTTGATCGCGAGCAAAACAGCCGATATCTCGGAGACGATCGGCTGCCGCGACGATATTATGCTGTTTCTCATCTCCAAGGGTATGGCGGAAAAGCGGGCATTCAAGATCATGGAAAACGTCCGCAAAGGTCGCGCTCTGCCCGACGGCGCGGAGGACGAAATGCGCTCTCTCGGCGTGCCCGATTGGTATATCGGCTCGTGCAAGAAGATAAAATATCTGTTTCCAAAGGCGCACGCCGTGGCGTATGTCATGATGGCGTTCCGCATTGCGTGGTTCAAGGTCCATCGTCCGCTCGCGTTTTACAGCGCGTATTTTTACCGCCGCAGCCAGAAGGACGCGTTTGACGCCTCAATAATGACCCGCGGCGACGAGCTTGTCCTGCGCACGCTGCGCGAGCTGAATTCCCTGCCCGACAAAGAGAAAAAGGGCAAGAGCGAGAAGCTGCTCACAACGCTGGAGGCATGTCATGAGTTTTACGCCCGCGGCTTCACGTTTGAAAACGTCGACCTCTACCGCTCCGACCCTGTCGCGTTTGAGCTCGTCGGGGCTAACGCGCTGCGCCCGCCGCTGATCTCCGTGGCGGGTCTGGGCGAAATCGCGGCGCGGGATATTGCGGCGAACCGCCTGGGGCGCGAGTTTGTCTCAATCGAGGAATTCACACAGTCGTGCGCAAAGGTCACAAGCGCGCATATCGACCAGCTGAAGCGCCTCGGCTCGCTGAGCGATATGCCGGACACCAGTCAGATTACCATGTTTTAACAAAACGCCGGGGTGGGTATACGTTTTGTATAGTCGCTGCGGCGCAGTATGTTCTCGGATCTTCGCTTACAATATCCGAAAAATAAATGTCATTTTCGGAGAGCGCAAACGTAGAAGGCCGGCGTTTTATCCCGTAATCACTCCGTTTTTGAATTTTCGCATTTCTTAACATTTCCCGACTCGCAAAAAACGCTCTACAGAAAGTTATGCACATTCTCCACATGGTTTTCCACACAATGAAAGGACGTGTTTGCAATGAGAACCGGCGCCTTAATTCCGGAGGAGGCAGGCGCAATGCCAAGTGTCCGTCTGTCGGACGATGGTTCCGCGCTTGTCATCATCGACCAAACACTGCTTCCGAACGAGACAAAACACCTAACGCTGCGTGGGCGTGAGGAGCTGTTCGAGGCGATACGTCAGCTGCGCGTGCGCGGCGCGCCGGCAATCGGAATTTTTGCGGCTTACGCGATTTATGTGCTGGCGAATGGGTACGCGGAGCGCGATTTTGACGCGTTTTACGCGAAATTTTCCGATGACAAGGCGTATCTCGACTCGTCGCGCCCAACGGCGGTAAATCTTCGCCGCCAGCTCGACCGCATGGACGCCTGCGTTCGTCAAAGCGCGGATAAATCCGTGCCCGAGATCGTCTCGTCGCTTCGGGAGGAGGCTTTCGTCGTCCATCGTGAGGATATCTCCATGTGCCGCGCGATAAGCGAATACGGGCTTGAGCTGATTTCTGACGGCGACGGAATACTCACCCACTGCAACGCCGGTCCGCTCGCCACAAGCCGCTACGGCACCGGTCTCGGCGCGCTGCTGCTCGGCGCGGAGCGCGGTATGAAGCTGCGCGAGTACTGCGACGAGACGCGCCCCTTGCTTCAGGGCGCGCGCCTTACAACGTTTGAGCTTATGAACGCCGGTATCGACACGACGCTCATCTGCGACAATATGGCAAGCATTGTCATGCGGGAAGGAAAAATCAACGCCGTATTCATCGGCTGCGACCGCGTGGCGAAAAACGGCGACACCGCAAATAAAATCGGATCCTCCGGAGCCGCGATTCTCGCGCGGCACTACGGGATTCCGTTCTATGTGTTCTGCCCGTCGTCAACGATCGACCCCAAATGTGAAACAGGGCGCGACATTGAGATTGAGCTGCGCGATCCGGACGAAATTCGCAGCAAGTTCTATTCACAGCCAATGGCTCCCGACGGCGTAGGGTGCTATAACCCCGCGTTTGACGTAACTGACGCGGAGCTGATCACCGCGATAGTCACAGAGCGCGGTATTTGCCGCGCTCCCTACGGCGAAAGTCTGAAGCGCGTGTGGTCAAGTACGCATGAGGATACGAGCCGTGCGTAAAATCTCCGATTCCGAAGCACGGCGGGACATGATTTCCGCAGGAAATCAACTGCACGCGGCGCGCCTCTGCGCCTCGAACGACGGTAATATTTCCGTGCGCACGGCAGAGAACGCCGTGTGGGCTACTCCCACGAACGTTTCCAAGGGCGGCATGACAGAGGACATGCTTGTGCTGCTTGACCTTGACGGCAACATACTCTCCGGCTCTCGAAAACCGTCGTCAGAGGTAAAAATGCACCT
>JAITGW010000120.1 GCA_031280325.1 Oscillospiraceae bacterium | reverse complement strand
GAGCAGAACGTCAAGGATGCGATAGCAAAGCTTGAGCGGGACGGGACAATCGTCAAATATACCGCAGTCGTCGATTGGGACAGGGCGCGCGACGGCGGGGTGACCGCCCTTATCGAGGTTAAAATTTCGCCCCAGCGCGGCGAAGGATATGACCGCATCGCGGAGCGCATTTACCAGTATGACGAGGTTGAGAGCCTTTATCTCATGAGCGGAGCGTTCGATCTTGCCGTGACAATCCGCGCGCGCACAATGCGCGAGGTGTCGGAATTCGTGTTCGCGCACCTCGCCGGAATCGACGGCGTGACCGGCACGGCGACGCACTTCATCATGAAAAAATATAAGGAAAAGCACTGCGTCTTTGAAAAGACGACGGAGCAGGAGGAGCGGGGACTGTTCGTATGATTGACTATAACTCACGGCTTAGCGATTCCGTGCGCTCTCTCGCGCCGTCCGGAATACGCAAATTCTTTGATATTCTCGAGGAAATGGACGACGCGATCTCCCTCGGCGTCGGTGAGCCGGACTTCATCACCCCCTGGCATATCCGCGACGCCGGAATACGCAGCCTTGAGCGCGGATTTACAAAATACACCGGCAACTCCGGGCTGTCGCGTCTGCGCTCAGCTATTTCAGATTATCTCAAGCGGCGCTTCTCTCTTGAGTACGACTCGAGCTCGCAGCTTATCGTCACCGTCGGCGGGAGCGAGGCAATCGATCTTGCCATGCGCGCGCTTATAAACCCCGGCGACGAGGTGATTATCCCCACGCCAAGCTTCGTATGCTATGGACCTATCGCAACGCTCGCCGGCGGCAGACCCGTGTACGTCAAGACCAGAGTTGAGGATGAATTCCGCCTGACCGCCGCCGATTTGCGCGACGCGATCACGCCGAAAACAAAGCTTGTCGTGCTGCCGTTCCCGAATAATCCAACCGGCGGGATTATGGAACGGTCGCATCTTGAGGAAATCGCCGACGTTCTGCGCGGAACTGATATTATAGTTCTCACCGATGAGATTTACGCCGAGCTTACATACGGGCGGCGCCACTGCTCGATCGCCTCGCTTCCCGGGATGTATGAGCGCACAGTGATTTCCAGCGGATTTTCCAAGGCGTATTCCATGACCGGCTGGCGCCTTGGATATATCTGCGCCCCGGCGGAGCTTACGGCGCAAATGCTGAAGATTCACCAGTATGCGCTCATGTGCGCGCCGACGATGAGCCAATATGCCGCGATTGAGGCAATGACCGCGGGCGACTCTGATATCGAGGAAATGCGCCGCGAGTATGACCGCCGCCGCCGCCTGCTGCTTGATGGACTGCGTGAAATCGGAATCGACTGCTTCGAGCCGCGCGGCGCGTTCTATATGTTTCCTCGCATTGATAAATTCGGGCTGTCGTCAGAGGAGTTTTGCGAGCGGTTCCTGCTTGAGGAAAAGGTCGCGATCATCCCCGGATCGGCATTCGGTCCCGGGGGCGAAGGCTTTGCGCGCATGTGCTACGCGTCAAGCGCCGAGAATCTGCGCGAGGCGCTGGCGAGGCTGAAGAGCTTCACGGCGCGGCTGTGAGCGCCGCGAAAAAATGTGCGCGTTATCACGATAATTTTACGGCAAGGAGATATCCATGAAATACATACTCATCATTGGAGACGGCATGGCGGACAACCCGGTGCCGGAACTTGAGGGCAAAACGCCGCTTGACTATATCGAAAAGCCCGCGATGGACGCGATGGCGTCAGCCGGCGTTCTTGGCAGCGTGAAAAACTGCCCCGACCCGCTCCCCGCGGGAAGCGACACGGCAATCCTCTCGATTTTCGGCTGCGATCCAATGATGTGCTATACCGGACGCGCCCCGCTTGAGGCCGCCTCCACGGGCATTATGCTCTCTCCCGGCGACATTGCCTATCGCTGCAACATGGCGTCGCTTGAGGACTCAGGCGCGCCGTTTAGCGAGCGCGTGATACTCTCCCATTCGGCAGGAAGCATTGAGGGCGCTCAATCTGATGCGCTTGTGACGGATCTTTTTGCCGATCCGGCTTTCTCTGAACTCGCCAAAAACGCCGGCATGACGGTGTATCCAAGCTGCTCATTCCGCCACATCGCGGTGCAGTCCGGCGCGAGCGCGGAGGGTCTTATCCTCGCGCCGCCGCATAATTATCTGAACCGGCCGATAACGGACATCCTCCCGCAGGGCGGAAAAAATGCCGGAACGCTCCGCGCGCTTATGGAGGCGTCATTCAAATTCCTGGACAAGCACCCGATTAATCAGGCGCGCCGAGCGGAGGGTAAGCTTCCCGCAAATTGCGTGTGGTTCTGGGCGGAGGGTACGGCGGTAAAGCTCCCTTCGTTCACGGAGAAATACGGTAAAACCGGCGGCGTCATCTCCGCCGTGCCGCTGTGCCACGGGATCGCGCACCTGATCGGACTCGAACGCGTGTTTGTGGACGGCGCGACGGGCGAGCTTGACACGAATTACGCCGGCAAGGTTGACGCTTGCGTGGAGACGTTGCGGCTGCACCCATTTGCGGCTGTTCACGTCGAAGCTCCCGACGAATGCACCCACAACGGCGATCTTCCCGGAAAGCTTGAGGCGATACGACGGCTTGACGCTCTTGTCGTCGCGCCGATTGCCGAAAAAATGCGCGCTGTCGGAGAGGATTTCCGGATTCTTATCCTCTCCGACCACAAGACGCTGACCAGCACGCGCGGACACGACGGCGACCCTGTGCCGTATCTCATCTATGACTCGCGCGCCGACAACAAAACCGGTCTGCGATACCGGGAAATCGACGGAGCGCGCGGCAACTATATAGCAAACGGCGTTGACCTTATGGCACGGCTGTTTGAGCAGAGCTAGGATATGAACGGGAAATATTCCCATGTTTTGTGGGACTGGAACGGCACGCTGCTTGACGACGCCGCGTGGTGTATGGAGTGCGTTAACGATATGCTCGCGCGGCGCGGCTTGCGTCCTCTTGCAAATTTGTCGGAATACCGCTCCGTGTTCACGTTCCCGGTGGAGGATTATTACCGCCGCGTCGGATTCGACTTTGACGCGGAGCCGTTTGCCGTTCTCGCGGAGGAATATATGGCGCTCTATCACGGGAATGATTCGCGACTGACGCTCTTTCCGGAGATTCGCAAGACGCTCCGCATCCTGCGTGAACGCGGGCTACGTCAGAATATTCTCTCCGCGTCGCGGATTGATAATCTGCTGCGCCAGATAGAATTATTCGGCATCGCGCCGTATTTCGACGTGATTCTCGGAATTTCAGACATCTATGCCCGCAGCAAGGAAGACGTCGCCGTGCGGTACCTGCGTGAATCG
>JAITGW010000015.1 GCA_031280325.1 Oscillospiraceae bacterium | reverse complement strand
CCGAGAAGAACACAAGGATAAACAGAGACGAAATAATCAGCAAGGGCTTGGTTTTAAGCTCCCGAAATCGGTTCGAAAAATACTCCGGCAGCGTGATTGAACCTGTGAGCGCGGAATATCTGCGCAACGGCTTTGCCACCACAAGCCAGTTGATGTACGTACCGAGAAACAGCCCGATCGCGGTCCACGCGGCATCAGCCGCGCCGGACCAGAACGCAACGCCCGGCAAACCCATGAGCAGCCAGCCGCTCATATCCGACGCCTCCGCGCTCATCGCGGCGACCCAGGGACCAAGTCCTCTCCCGCCGAGGAAATAATTTTCAGAGCTTGCGTTCGCGCGCTTTGCCATGGCAATACCGATACCAATTATGGCGATCAGATACAGTCCCATGGCAATAACGAGCTGAACCGTTGATGGAGACATTCCCATCCCTCCCGCTATTTTTTTTATATTATTCCACCTGATCGGGCAAAGTCATTCCCGGCGCTCCGCGCGGACGCAAGCCGCTCATCCCCGCCGCAGCGAAGGATCATTGAGCCGCGTCAAAGCCGCTCAGACAGTATTTTGGGAATTATACCACACTCCGCGCACAATTGCCAGAAAAATTTTTATTTTTACCGAATTTTTTCTCATGTCCTCACTGTCAGCAGCGCAGCTGCGCACACCAGCAGCATCGGGTTTTTCTGCACGGCAAAAAGCCAAAGTCCTCCCGCGGCTATCGCCGCGGCCGCAAGCCGCCGGAATATAACGGTAAGCCTCCGCGCGGGGTCAAGCCCAAAGAAATACGCAAGTGCGTTATATATGGCTCTTCCTCCGTCAAGCGGATAGAGCGGCAAAAGGTTAAATAGACAAAAGAGCAGGCTCACGCCGGCAAGCTCATAGAGAACCGCCGCGCCGCAAAGTCTGCCCGCGCCCGCCGCGAAGAAAGATAAAATCAGGCTCGCGCCCGGTCCGGCAAGCGCTGTGTAGATCTCTCCTCCATAGCTTATCCCTCCGCCGTATCGCAGCGACACACCGAAAAACGAGAGCGTAACGCGCTCTGTCCGTCCGCCGCAAAGCGTCAGCGCCGCCCAGTGCCCAAGCTCGTGTACCGCGACCGACACGGCGCAAAGTCCGAACAGCAGCCATGCGTCCGTCAGGCAGACAATCAGCGGAATCAGATACGCCGTTTTTGATATTTCAAGCCCCGTGCCGGATATTTTCACAATATCAGCGTTCCGCCCGGAATGTCGCCCCACTGCGCGTCGTCAAATGACCCCGCCGTCACCGCGTCGGAAAAATCCGCAGCCGGATTTGCGTCGTTTGACGGATTCGGAGATGGATCTTGCGTCGCGTTCGGCGGCGGCGACGCGTCCTCTCCTCCGAAAACGGGCGCCGCGCCGCTCCCGGGATGGAACGCGACGCTCCACGCGTCTCCAAGCGCGTCGATAAACGCCCGTTTGCCGGAAATCCCCTCTCCAAGCACGGCTATCGCGGAGCGATAGTCAAAAAACGCCGCAACACGATCCCCTATCGCGCGCGAAAAATGCGGAAATATAAGCCGCAGCGCAACCGCCGCCAAAAATATCACCGCGAGTATTACAAGCTTCGGCGTTTTGCGCGCCCGTCTCCGCCTGCTCCGAGAATAGCGCGGCGCGTGCGAATATGTCTGCAAAATACTCCCTCCCTGCGTAAATGCTCCGTCCAATTAAATTTGTACAAGTCTATGACCGCGAGCGCGCCGATATGACACGGGAGACGGCGCGTGCCGTCTCCCGCTGAATATTATCATCTTGGTCCCTGCTGCTCCTGCCGTTCCGGGATTATCTCGCCATTTATAAATCTTGTGGGCAGCCCTCGCACAAGAAGAAGCACCTTCGCGGCCTCGGCGCGCGTTACCTTGCTGTGCGGTCTGAAGGTTCCGTCCGCGTATCCGTTAAGCACTCCGTTTGCCGCAAGCTTTAATATCGCGTCGTTTCCTATCGGCGTAAGCTCCTTTGAAACGTCTGAAAACGGGCTGTCCGTCAAGTTCATCGCAGCCTCAAGATTTGTGTAGCGGGCGGCGATTATCGCAAGCTCCTCGCGCGTAACCGGCTCATCCGGCGCAAAGTATCCCTCACCGCGCCCGCCGACGAGTTCCGCCGCGTGCGCCGCCGAAATCTCGTCTCTTGCCCAATGGTTTTGCGTATCAAAGAACGGGTTTTCGACGCCGGGCGTATCGATTTTTGCCAGACGCACAAACATCGCGGCGGTCTCCGCCCGCGTGAGCGTTCCTGAAGGATTGAACGCGCGCGCGCCCGCGCCCTTGATTATCCCCTCCTGCGTGAGCGTGATGATATAGCTCTGCGCCCAATGATTTTTTATGTCATCGAAAATTGAGCCCTCCAGCCACTGGGTAAAGTTTTCCCACATATACGACGGCTCCTGACCGAGCGCCCAGGTTCCAAGCCCCTTGAGTCCGTATTGCCGCACAAGCGCGAACTTTTTTTCGAACGACCTCTCATTTTCATACCATACGTCATAAGCTCCCGCCTTGACCTTTTTCCCGCCCCAGGTGGTGACGGTCGTTCCCTCCGGTATTCTTATCGTCGCGCGGGCGCACTGCTTTGCCTCATCATACCATGTATCGGAATCCGTGTTGGCAACGAGCCATTCGATATCAGCGATTGTCCACGCCGCGCCCTTAACGCCCTCCGTCCAATATCGTCCGTAAAACGGCAGCCCCATCATGAGTTTTTCCGGCGGAACGTACTGCAAACCGTATTTAATCGACGTCTCCACAAACCAATAGCTTGAGACCGGACCCGGATTTCCCCCATCATATGATTCGTCATACGTCATCATGAACACATGATTGCAAATTTCGCCGAGCTTCTGATAATCATACGCGCCCTGCCATCCTAAATTTGTGTAATACGGATTCGGCGCGACGCAAACAGTTAAGTCAGCTCCGTCGGGCAGCGCGGTTTTGAGCAGACGCATAAAGTCAATAAACGTCTCCTTGTCCTGCGGCTGGATGTTTTGAATGTCCACGTCAATGCCGTCAAGCCCATATTGCCGCACGGCGTTCCCTATGAATTCCGCGGCTTCCCGCCTGCGCGCAAGCATCGCGCGCGCGTTGTCGCGATTCCAGTGATTGGACAGAAACGGCGTGACGCGCACTCCCCTGCCGCGCATGGACGATATGAGCAGCGAATCCGGCATTTTCGTGTAAATCACGGAACCATCGGCGGCGCATTCAAAATAATCGGGAGATACGACGTTCAGACTGCCGCCCGTCTTTGCAAAGCGGTTGAGATACACCGACGTAGTGCTTCCGTACAAATATGTCAGCGCGTCAAACGCCCCGGCGCCCGGCGCAAGTCCCGCAATTAAAAGCGCGGATGCGCATATTGAGAAAATTCTTTTTTTCATGGCAAGACCTTTCGCAAACCGTTTTCAATAGTTTGCGAAAGGCAGTAAAAATAATCCGCTGTATTTTCAGGAACTCAAGCCTATATTTTCCAGTCAAACTCCATTTTGCCGGCGGATACAGTGTCTCCATCGGAGATTCCCAGTCTTTCAAGCCGCGCGAATACGCCCGCCCGCAGGAGCGCGCGGTTAAAATAGGCGCGCGAGTCGTCCTCTCCGAAATTTATGCCGCGCAGCAGATTATCGAGCC
>JAITGW010000020.1 GCA_031280325.1 Oscillospiraceae bacterium | reverse complement strand
CTCTCGCTTGCCGCCGGCGGAATCACATCCATCTTGAACGGTATTTCAGCCGTTTTCTTGAGCTTTTCGCCCGTCGCGGTGAGCGAGTCAATCAGGTAATCCCATTTGAGATCAACCTGCGCCGCAATCTCCTCCGCCGTGCTTGCCTGGTACACGTCAAGCGAGCAGAGGCAGAGATTGCCCGCGCGATACGCGCCGACGCCCTCGGTAATACCGGATCCCGGGGGCGCGGTCATATAAACCGTCGGAATTCCGAGCTTCTCAAGCGCGATCGTAACAATAGTCGTCGCGGCCGATGTGCCCATATCTCCGAATGCGACAATCGCCGCCGCCGGCTTCTCCTTCGCCATCATCTCGGCGTAGGCATAGAGCTTTTCGGTGTTCTTTCCGCGGACAGTCTCATAAAAGTCAACGAAATTTGTGATTCCCATTGCGATGAAGCGCTCTTTAATGCGGTCAAAAACCGTCATATAATTGCAGAAATCGAGCTTTGTGTTGTTGTAAAACAACACTTTTCCGCTTTTCAGCGCGTCGAGCGTAACGCGCGGGGCGAGGGTGATCACTTCTCTTTTCTGTTGTCCGCGCGGGTCAATTAACGCGTGCAGCTTGTCAGACATACCTTTTCCTCCGGTCAATATTAGTTTTATTTCAGCTTCCGCGCCGCGCCGCAGCGGAGAGACGCGAAATATGCTTGCAAAACAAGGGCGTCTGTGATAGACTGTCTACAATATCTTCAAACATCACTTCGGCAGCTCTGCCGCCGCGATGAGCGCCGGCACTGGCGCTGCCCTCCCGTGCGAAACCCTGAAGGAGCATTACGCTGTGACACTGTTTTTGATGACCTGCTTTGTAACGCTCGCCTCCTCGCGGACGTTTCACGACGCGGCAGAAAAGCTTTATCTCTCCCAGGCGACCTTCTCAAAGAACATACAGACCCTGGAGCGCGAGTTCGGCGTCACGCTCGTGACCCGCACGGCGCGCGGACACGAGCTTACGCCCGCCGGACGCGCGTTTTTGCGCTATGCCGAAAATATTGTCGCGCAGTATGACCGGGTGCTCAGCCTGCTCACGGAGTATAAAGCCTCAGCACGCTCACGCATTTCCGTATATACGGACACACAGACGGGTTATGGATATGACGACATTCTGCTTAAATACCGCGCCGCCGCGACAGGCACGCAGATTGAGATCATCGAAATGGGCGCGCTCGGCGTTTCCGGCGCGATTTCCGCGGACAAAAACACCGTTTGCATCGCGTTCAGCACCCCCGGGCGTCGCATACGCGGCACGCGCTCCGTCACTCTCGTGAACAGCCGACTGGCGGCGCTTGTCCGCGCCTCTCACCCTCTGGCGCGCCGCCCCTCGATCACCGTTGCGGAGCTTTCCGGGCAGACGCTTCAGCTCATATCCGAGGGGCAGTCGAGCTTTCTTTATGACTTTGCGGTCGCCCAGTGCCGCGCCGCCGGATTCGAGCCGAAGCTCAGTCCGTACAGCCTATGGTACAGCACGATTACGGAGGCGGCGCGCGAGCTTCCGATCGCCGCGCTTATACCTTTGCCGATTGCGGCGGAAATACGAACAGCGGATCTGGCGCTTCTTGAAATATCGGACGCGCAGCCGTTCTGCATCGACGTATTCATTTCGGAGGAGTGCGACTCCCCCGCAGCGCTGCACTTTTTCGACTACGTGAAAAACACAAAAGACACTCAGCCGCAATAATTGTTTTGTTTATTTTATACTATCCTGCCGACTCGGCGCAATCGCCATTCGGCAAATGCTTATGTCTATTCTTGAAACGCTCCGCCCGAGGTCAGAAATTTCGCCAGCTTTTCCGACATTGCCGGCAAATACGCCTTCGGAAAGAACGCGCACATCGTAAATACCGGGTTTTCCTCCAGATGCAGCACGGAAACGCCGCTGTTTGACACCGCGCCAACCGC
Organism: Oscillospiraceae bacterium; assembly: GCA_031280325.1. Taxonomy (GTDB): domain Bacteria; phylum Bacillota; class Clostridia; order Oscillospirales; family Oscillospiraceae; genus JAIRRO01. The sequence continues at coordinate 868 of JAITGW010000020.1, read as the reverse complement.
ATTTTCGGCAAGCAAGGACACTCCCCCGCCGTGGGCTACATGCTGCAAGATCGTCCTCACGCGATAATCGCTGCGCTCCTCCCGCGGGACAAAGCCCGCCGATATGCACAGGCGCAGCTGGTGCTGATACATAAGCCGGTCGCCGCGGAAAAAATAAAACGTTTCATCCGCAAGCTCGCGCACGGACACGCTCTCGCGTCCGGCGAGAGGATGCGCCGCCGAAACAACCGCGACGAGCCTGTCTTTCCCGATCGTGACCTCGTTCGGATATTTTTTATCCAGAAGCTCACGGTAAATTATCCCCGCGTCAGCCCGCTCCGAATCAAGCATTGCGCGCACGCTCGCAGCCGGCGCTTCCGTGATCTCGAGTTTGATGCCCGGCTCGCTCGACATGAACTCGAAAAGCGCGCGCATGATGCGCTGCTGGTGGAACGCGATTACAATGCGCAGCGCGGGACGCTCCCCATCGGAATAGCGGCTCATCTCCGCGTAAAGCTCGTCATACTGCTTGACGATATACTCCACGCCGGGAAAAATCAGCTGTCCCTCCTGCGAGAGCGCGACTCCGGATCCGGTTTTGTCGAACAGGCGCACGTTCAGCTCATCCTGAAGCCTCTCCATCTGCTTTGAGAGCGTGGATGGGCTGAGCTTATATACAGCCGCGGTGTCCGACATGCGGCGCATTCCCGCAAATCCCAGAAAACACTTTAATTGCAATAACGTCATATTCCCTCACCAAAAATAACATTTTGTGCATAGACGACACAAACATGGAATAGTCGAGCGGATTTACAAGCGCGCCGATCCGGCGTATAATTGACCTATAACAAACACATAAAATCTGGAGGATCAAAATATTATGAAATAT
>JAITGW010000200.1 GCA_031280325.1 Oscillospiraceae bacterium | reverse complement strand
GGGGAGGGATCAGCGTGAAAAAATGCGAAAAATGCGGGGCGGACTGCTTCGACGGCGCGATAATATGCTATAAGTGCAAGGAGCGCTTTGCGGACGCCGCGGAGGACACGGAAATTGCGGAGTGGACCAGGAAGATTGGGGAAGATACGCTCTCTCGCTATAAAAGTATGGGCGGATGGCTCCTCTTTTTCATGATTGTAAACGGACTTGCCGCGCTGAAAGGCTTCATAGACGCGGGGAACTATTACAGTCTCTTCACGGCGCTTAAACACACGGCGACTGACATGACCCCGGCGATGTGGACGCTTTCGATGATAGCAGTTGCGACGCTTGTGGCGTCAGCCCTTGTCAGCGGAATTTTTGTCATTCTGGTTTGCGCGAGACGGAGCATATTCCTGAAGATATACCAAATCACGTCGATCGCCTCGCTTTTACTTTCCGCTGCAATGATGGCAGTTACATACGCCGTATCGGGCGCGCCGCTTAACGCGCTTGTCATCGTTACGCTATGCTTTGGCGTTGCCGGACTGTTTATCATGACGCTGTACTATTGCCGCTCTGTGCGCGTGCGCGTCTATATGGGCGGTGAGGAGCATAAGCGCCGGGCGCTGTTCCGGCTGTAGCGCGCATAAAATACGGCAGCGGTGAACCCCGTTTCGGGTTCACCGCTTTGTTCATCGCCGAGGGCTACGATTCCATTTGACGGCCCAGAAAGGCGGCGACGGTTTGGGCAAGCTTGAATTCAACGTTGCCGAGCGCGCCGCCGCCCTCTGAAAAAAACAGTACGCAGCCGAGCAGGTCGCCCTCCGAAAGTATCGGCGCGGCGATTTCCACGACGTATTTGTCGATCCCGTCAACAAGCGAGATGCCGTGTTCGGCTTCGCTGCGCTGATAGAGCTTGCGGGATTCCATAAGCTGCTCCAGCTCGCCGCTGATGTGCTTTTCAAGCAGCTCGCGCTTCGGCACTCCGCACACGCAGATGTATGAATCTCTGTCGGTGACCGCCACGAGGCAATCCGAGGTTTTGTGCATCGTCTCACAGAGATGTGAGGCGGATTCGCTCCACTCGCCCATGGGGGAATATTTTTTGAATATAACCTCGCCGTCTTTTTCTGTATAGATCTCAAGCGGGTCGCCCTCGCGGATTCGCATGGTGCGGCGGATTTCTTTCGGTATAACCACGCGCCCGAGATCGTCTATGCGGCGCACAATTCCGGTAGCTTTCATATAATAATTTGTCCTTTCGTTTCGTGAAAATATAGGCGGCAGCTGATGAATTTTCCTATAACCTGTCGCATTATAACGCGTTACGGGCTTATTATCCGCGCCGCCGCCGCCTATATTCGTCTGCAATGGTGTAAACAGCCAATTGCAAAGCAAATGTAACATTTGTTCGCGTGTGCGGACAAAGCCGCGCCTCCGTTTACGGAGCCGCGGCTTTGTTTATGACAGCTTATCATGAGGCTTTGTGACCAGCGCGAAGATCATCGCGAAGACGACGGCGGCGGCGATACCGCCCGCCGTTCCGCTCAGTCCGCCGGTGAACGCGCCGAGAATACCCTTTTCAGAAACGGCTCGGCGCACGCCCTCGGAAAGGGCATATCCAAACCCCGTCAGCGGTACGGCGGCGCCGGCGCCCGCCCATTTGACAAGCGGCTTATACACGCCGACAGCGCCCAAGAGAACGCCGATAACGACGTATGCCGTCAGAATGCGCGCGGGGGTGAGCTTGGTTTTGTCAATGATGATCTGCCCGGCGGCGCAGAGAAGCCCGCCGACGACGAACGCTTTGAGATACTGAAGAAATATTTCCATAATCACACCGCTTTCTGAGAGGACAGCGACACGGCATAGCAGATCGACGGTATACTCTCGCCCTGCTGGCTCGATACGGAGGAGAGCATTGCGCCCGTCGCGGCGAAAAGCACGCGATTCCATACTCCGTCGCGCAGTCCGGGAATGATTTTTCCCGCAAGCACTGACGCCGAGCAGCCGCAGCCGGAGCCGCCCGCGTGAACGTCCTGAATTTGGCGGTCGTATATCATCAGACCGCAGTCGTTATAGCGCCCGGACATATCTACGCCGTCGCGCGCAAAGAAGTCCAGGAGAATATCAGCGCCGAGCGCGCCAAGATCTCCGGTTAGAATGAGGTCATAGTAGCCGGGAGAGATGTTAAGATCACGAAAATGAGCCGAGAGCGTGTCGAACGCAGCGGGGGCCATCGCGGCGCCCATGTTGTTTGCGTCGGATATGCCTGCGTCAACGAGAATTCCGGGAGTGAAGTGTGTTATATACGGTCCCGCGCCGTCCGCGCCGAGGATAATGGCGCCGGAGCCTGTCACGGTCCACTGCGCCGTCGGCGTGCGCTGACCGCCGTATTCGAGCGGAGTGCGAAACTGGCGCTCCGCCGTGCAGAAATGCGAGCTTGTGATACACGCCGCGGTGTCGCCGAGGCCGCTGTCAATAAATGACGCCGCGACGCCGAGCGTCTGCGCCATGGTACTGCACGCGCCGTACAGCCCGATATATGGGAGACCGCTGCGTCTGTGAGCGAAAGAAGAGCTTGTGCATTGGTTTAACAGATCGCCCGCGAAGAGATATTCAAGCGAGGTTATGGGCAGATTCGCCTTTGAGAGCGCGAGGTCAAGCGTCTGACGCTGCATTTCGCTCTCGGCCTTTTCCCACGTCGCCTCGCCGAAATACGCATCGTCGGAGACAGAGTCAAAATAGCCGCTCATCGGTCCCTGACCTTCTTTTTTGCCTACTATACAGGCAGAGCTTATGACAGAGGGGACGTTTGGAAAACGGACAGTGCGCGCCCCGATTTTCTTTGTACTCATTTTATGTCAGAATTCCTTTCGGAAAGAATTTTCAATGTGCATATATATTGCGCTTTTTTAAGGAGAATATAACGAGCGCGGCGCGAAGGTGCGATTTTCCTGCTTGACGCGCGTTTTGATATGAGGTAAAATGACTTGCGGCGGACAGGCAAAGCGATTTTGAATCCGCCGGGAAAAATTGCTCGCAAAAAGGCAGGTGAGAATTAACCAATGGACGAATGCCCGCGAAGTCGGACTGATGAGGGCGACCATATCATAAACCGTGATGTGAAACCGGAGATGGCGGGCGTTTGCCGAAGCGGCGGATAGCCGTTCATGTTTCGTGTTTTATATCTCATACATCGAGGCGGAGGGCAACAGCCCTCTTGCGCGCTTGCGTGTACGCGGATACTGCGGACAATACGTCGGCGGCGCGTCAGAGCCGATGTTTTATGTATATGGCTGCCGTTATTTCTCCGAAAAAAGTACGTAAAGGAGGAAACGGTATGGAAAACGGATTGTTTGAGTGCTCGGACTTTGCCGAGGTGCGGCGTGCGCTGCGCGAGATGAACAGCGTGGACATCGCAGGGCTGTTTGAGGAGCGGTTTGAGCACGCCGACGAGGAGGATCCCGCGATTGTGCGGGTTTTCCGAATGCTGCCGAAGGACACGGCGGCGGATGTGTTTGCTTATATGTCCGGAGATTTGCAGCAGAGCGTTGTATCGCGCATAAAGGATCACGAAATCCGCGCGATTGTGGACGACATGTTCATTGACGACGCTGTTGACTTCATTGAGGAGATGCCGGCGATTGTCGTGCGCCGCGTGCTTGAAAATGTCAGGCCGGAGACGCGGGAGATGATCAATAAATTCCTGAAATATCCTGAGAACAGCGCCGGCTCCGTCATGACAAACGAGTATATTGACCTTAAAGAACACCTCACCGTGCAGGAGACGTTCGATAAAATCCGGCGCGAAGGGCAGGATAAGGAAACGATATACACCTGCTATGTGACGGATTCCGCGAGGAGACTTTTGGGAACCGTCTCCGTCCGGACGCTGCTGCTGTCATCGCCGAACGATAAAATCGGCGGCGTTATGGAGAAAGGCATAATATCCGCGGTTACGACGGACGACCGGGAGGAAATCGCGAACGACTTCCGAAAGTACGGCCTGCTCACGATGCCCGTCGTTGATAACGAGGGGCGCCTCGTCGGAATCGTCACCGTTGACGACGTGATGATGATTCAGGAAGAGGAGGCGACGGAGGATTTTGAGATTATGGCCGGTATGTCCCCGTCGGAGGAGCCATATCTCAAAACAAGCGTAGTCCGCCTCACTCGCAACAGGATTATATGGCTGCTGCTGCTCATGCTTTCGGCGACCATTACGGGAACGATTATATCCGGGTTTGAGGACGCGCTGAGTGCGCTGCCGGTGCTGATTTCGTTTATCCCCATGCTCATGGACACGGGCGGGAACGCCGGAGCGCAAAGCTCTACGCTTATCATCCGCGGCATGGCGCTTGAGGAAATTGAGCTTCACGACACGCTCCGCGTGCTGTGGAAGGAGCTGCGCGTCGCGCTTGCGTGCGGTGTGCTGCTTTCGGTCGTGAACTTTGTACGCGTCATACTCATGCAAAAGGACGCGATTGTGGCGCTGACCGTTTCATTCGCGCTTTTGGGCACGGTTGTTCTCGCGAAGACGGTGGGCTGTCTGCTGCCTATCGGCGCAAAGCGTCTGAAGCTTGACCCGGCGGTGATGGCGTCGCCTGTGATCACGACGATTGGAGATGCCGGCGCGCTTATACTATTCTTTGCGATGTCAAAGCTGCTGCTGCTTAAATAAATTGAGCAGTAAATAACAACACTCCCGAAAGTTATCTTTCGGGAGTGTTGTGCTTTTATTGCGAAGCGGGGGCTTATGCCGCTTTCTTCTCAGCGGAGGCTGTGGCGGCGGAGAGGAGCGCTTTTCTGCGGCGCTCATTGCTTATATAGTCGATGATGAGCGCGACGGCAAGCAGAAAGCCCTGCGCGAAAATCACCCAATAGTCGTTGACCTGCAAGACCTTGAGCATGTTGTCAAAGGTGTTAAGCAGGAGCAGGGCGATAAGCGCGCCGATAAGGTGTCCCGCGCCGCCCATAAACGAGATTCCGCCAAGGATTGACGCGGAGATAACCGTCATATCCGGACCGTCCGTGATGATCGAGGTGGGGGAGGCAAGGTCGATTTGCGAGGACCAAAGCAGTCCGCCGATACACGCAAGGACGCTGTTGTTGATGAACAGACCCATGCGGATTTTATTCGGCTTCAGCCCTGAAAGGCGCGCCGCCTGTTGGTTGCCGCCCGCCATGAAAATGCTGCGGCCGACCGGTGTGCGCGAAAGGATGAACTGATACGCGATCACAAGCGCTAGGGCGAACAGGAATGTGGCGGGAAAGCGCTGTGCGACAAGGATTTTGCCGATGCGTATATAGCTTAGACGTGTGATTTGGATATTGTTGCCCTGGGCAATGACATTGCACAGACCGCCATAGATGGAGGACATGCCGATCGTCGCGATAAAGGGCGGAAAGCGAAGCTTGTTGACCAAAAGTGTGTTGATAAGACCGAAGCACACCGCGACCGCAAGCGTGGCGAGCATGAGAATCGGCCACGGAACCGAGAGGTATTTCTGGCAGAGCCAGCCGAAGATCATCGTGGAAATCGCTGCCTGTCCCGCGACGGAGAGGTCAATGTTGCCGCCGATAAGGATAAGTCCGATTCCGCACAGGAAGACCATGCGGATAACGAGGTTGTTAAAGATGCCGACGAGGTTGCCTTTTGACAAGAAGCCCTTTGTGAACAGGGCGGAGAACGGCGCGCCCTTGAGGACGCCGCTGCTGATGACCATTGTGGCGATCATAAGTACGATGAGAATCGCAAGGAGCGGAGCGGACTTGTCACGCAGCAGGCGCTTGATTGTAGAAGTTTTACGCATTATTTCCCCTCCTTATTTGCCGCTGACCGTGCGGCGCAGACGCATCTGGGCGAAGTAGTCAATCGTGAGCGCGACAAGCAGCAGCACGCCGGTGAACACGTTTTTCCAGAACTGGTCAAACTTCACGATATTAATGCCGATTGTGAACGTGTTGAGAATGAGCAGACCGACAAACGCGCCGCCCATGCCGCCCGCGCCGCCGCCGAAGCTGATTCCGCCGAGCATCGCGGCTGTGATTCCTGTGAATTGGTTTGTTTGGAGCGCAAGCAGGGCACCCTGGGACAGACGGGAGGTGTTGAAGACGCCGGATACGCCGCCGAGAACGGCGCTGTTTATGAACAGTATGTACGTAATACGCGTCGAGTTGATCCCCGCGAGGTGTGCGGAAACGGGGTTTCCGCCCATGAGCATGACCTTCATGCCGAACTTTGTCTTGGAGATCAGGATTCCATATACAATGAAGAACAGCACCATGATGATGACAGACAGCGGTATTCCGACGAGCGCGCCGTTGCCGAGAAAGTCTGTATACTTGTTAGTGAACGCGATGTTGGATGCCTTGCCGGTCGTGACGCCCATTGCGGAGAACATGTACATGAGTCCCTTTGCCATCGAGCTCATGGCGAGCGTGCCGATAAACGCCGGGAAATTGAATCTGGTCACAAGCGTCGCGTTTATCGCGCCGAGCAGCGCGCAGAACAGAAGCGCGATGATGATTCCGACAAACCACGGCAGAGACCAGCCCTTTATGGAGGTCGCGAGAATCATGCCGCCGAACGCGCCGATTGCCGCCTGCGACAGGTCGATATGTCCGCCAATGAGCAGACAGCCGGCGCCGATTGTCAAAAACGAGGTGATGACCATGGAGTTGAGTACGTTGCGGAGCGTTGAGGTTTTGAAAAAGCCGGTCCAGTTGCCGTTGACAAGCCGGGACCATCCGGTGAACACAAGCACCAAGGCTAAGAACAGGAGCACCAATGTAAAGACCTTATGCCGCGTCAGGGAACGGATAAAGCTTCCGCCGCCCTCTTTTTTCTTTGTCATGTTAACGCCCTCCCCCTATTCCTGCATGGCGAGGCTGAGAAGATGCTCCTCAGTCGCCTCAGCGCGCGCAACACGGCCCGTCACGCGTCCGTTGTGCATTACGACGATGTTATCGGAGAGACCGATGACCTCCGTAAGCTCGCTTGAGATGAAAATGACCGCCATGTCAAGCTTTGCGAAGTCACAAATCATCTGATAAATCTCAGCTTTTGTGCCCACGTCGATACCCTTTGTCGGTTCGTCGAGGATCAAAACCTTTGTAACCATTTTTTCGCTTGTCCAGCGGCCGAGAATGACCTTTTGCTGGTTTCCGCCGGAAAGCTCCATCGTGATTTTGTCGATTGATGGGGTGCGGATTGAATATTTGTCAACAGCGGCATCCGCAAGCTTGACCATCATTGACTTGTCCACAAAAAGACCAGAGCCGAGCTTGTCAACCACCGGCATTGAGATGTTATTTTTGATTGAAGAGTGCAGGGTCAGTCCCTGCTCCTTACGATCCTCCGGGCAGAGCGCAACGCCCTTGTCAATCGCCTCGCGGGGGGTTTTGAAGCGCACGGATTCCCCGTCAAGTATAATCTCGCCGCTGATGACCGGATCTGCGCCGAACAGCGCGCGCGCAACCTCTGTCCGCCCCGCGCCGACAAGTCCCGCAAATCCGAGGATTTCGCCGCGGCGCAGCGTGAACGACACGTCGCGTATATACGGCGTGGTGAGATTTTTGACCTCAAGCACTACCGCGCCGAAGTTTTCGTTGCGGGAGAGATTTGAGTATGTGTCTCCGATGTCACGGCCGACCATTGCGCGGATGAGCGCATCCATCGTCGTTTCGGAGGTAATAAAGTTGGTCACGACCTTGCCGTCCTTGAGGACGACGATTTCGTCGGTAATCTGGAATATTTCCGACATGCGGTGGGACACGTAAATGATAACCTTGCCCTGCGCCTTGAGCTTT
>JAITGW010000181.1 GCA_031280325.1 Oscillospiraceae bacterium | reverse complement strand
TCAACGTCGACCTCATCGACGGCTTTTTCGATACGTTCCAAATCCTCCGGCGAGGCGGGGTGTAACGCGCCGTCGCCCTCGCAGAAGGAGGTAACCTCGGCGGTCACCGTCCGGCAGCCCCCACCGGGGAGACCGTCGAGGAATTCCTGAAAGTCGATTAAGCCCTCCGTGTCTTCAAGCGCGTCGTAATCCTGCGGGGCGCCGCGTCTTCTGACCCAAAACTCGCTGTCCTCGCTGCTGTCCGTCCATAGCCGGACGCGGGAGAAGAGGATGGCTTGCCGATTTTGATTCATCGTGATTTGCTCCTTCCAATGCAAAAAGCCCGCTGGATTTTGATTTCCAACGGGCGCAGGCAGTTTATATTTGGTTTTTGGTGTTATCGGGCAGTTTTGGTTTGGTGTGAGTTCGATCCTTGTCCGAATGGGAAAACCCCTCAAATTCAGCATTCGCCGCGAAGTCCGAAATTTTGCCCTCAGAAATGCTGAAAACCCGCTCAGGGAGCGGGTTTCTTGCGCTGACATCTTTTTTGTCAGTTAATTTTGGCACGCCGGAAGGGATTCGAACCCCTGACCCCGAGCTTAGAAGGCACGTGCTCTATCCTACTGAGCTACCGGCGCATATTACGTGGAATTTTACCACCGCAAAGCGCAAATGTCAAGCCCGAAACGACAGCGCCCGACGGTCAATTTGCCGCAAGGCGCTGTTTTTGGGGAGGCGTTATTTCTGTCCCGGCGCAAAATATTTCATGATATCAAAGCCGTTCAGCGGACGCGCAAATGCGCCCATTGGCGTTAAATGAACGTCGTCAGCGCCATCCGTGTCGCCGACTCCGAAGAAAAATCCCGCGTCGTGCATTATCCGCGGATTAAACACGAACGTGCCCTGGTTGCCGTTGCAGCCGTCCTCAGTCCAGCTCATGAGATACGCGTCGTCACGCAGCTTGACATACAGACAGGGGGATGACCACATCCAGCCGCCGGTGTTGTTCGGGAGCATGATCGTCCATGAATAGGATTGCGGCGACGAGTATACGTGGATCGACTGCATATTGTCGCCATAGGTCCACGAAAACGCGCGCCCCACAAGCTCTGTTGTGAAGCCGTGGCGGGTAACGGCCGGCGGCGCGGGCGCGCCCTCGCACTCCAGAACACCGAAATATGCCTTGTGCGCAGCCTCCCACGGTTTGCGCCCGTTGCCTATCCACGCGTCCACAAGCGTCGTGAGCGAGTTTGAGAAGTCCACGGCGTGAGCTATGCAGCGCAGCGGATCGGAGCCGGTGCAGATGTGTGAGAACAGGATGATGTCCTTTGCCGCCTCATATCCCTCATAGAGCTCCTCATGCCAGGCTGCTTCGCCCGAAATCCGCCATTTGAGATGATGCCCGTCAATTACGCGGTATTCCCAGGTTTCACCGTCGTCATAGCTCAGAGTGAACGTCTTGCCGGTCATATAGCCGCTCGCCTCCATGGTGTTAAAGCTTGACATGATCGACTCGCCGCGGAAAACAGACAGATTTGTCCGTATAATTTCATCCAGCTCAGCCTTTGTGTAATCCTTGTGCATAAAGCGCGGACGATAGCTCGGCCGCCCGCCGCGTCCGGCGACGCCGAAATGCGCGCGGTGTACCTCCTCAAACGGAATCTCCGTACCGTAATCCGTCAGCGGCTCGAGATTGGCCGCACGCCCCGTGACCTCTCCCTCGCCGCGGTACACGGAATAATCAAGTCTGTCATCCTTGTCAAAGCCAAGCCGCACACCGATATGCCTGACCGTAAACAGATCGATGACTTCAAGGGTAAACGCTCCTGAAAACTCCTGCTCCACGCGCGAATAAATGTATACTCGGTCGTTGATTTTTAAATAGTCCGACGGCGCCGTTATCGTAATGCCTCCGCGGGGGTCAGAAAGCTCCACAAACGACGACCACACGACGGACGGGAAGAAATAAAGCATTTCCGTGCCGTCATCGTTTTTCCAGTGTGTGCCCGCGCCCTCGACGCGGTTTGTGAGGGTGTGGCGCCCTGTCGGCGCGGCTTTTCCCTCCCGCTCGATATATCCGTTTGAAAAATGACGCCACACCTCGCGCTTGTCAGGCTCAAACCCGCAAAACCAAACTTCAAACGCCGTCACAAGATCCGTTTTCATGTCGAGTACGACGCAGTATCCGCGCAGTGTGCCGGGAATCATGTGCGTCAGCAGCATAATCCCGTCCTGGCACAGCGCGGAATACGGCGCTTCTATCGGCGCGCCGCCGCCCTCGCGCATGGTGAGCGTCTCCGCCGCGATTGCGTACTCCAGCGCCGGCTCGCCGTCCAGCACTATTTTCAGCGTCTGTCCGGCGAGCGCGTCTGACAGGGGCGCCGCGCTTTTGGCTCGCGGCGACGGCGTGAGCGCGGCACGAATCTGAGCCTCTGTCATAGGCGTGTATTTATCATAAAATGTGGAACGAAAATAGTCCATATCGCATACCTTTCTTCAATAACAACAGGCATTTTGCCGCTAGAGCGTATCCGGCACCATTTCAAGCCAATATCCGTCCGGGTCTGTAATAAACCATATACCGATCTCTGTCTCACGAACGATACAGCCCATTTGCCTGTGCTTTATTTTCCGCTCATCGGCGTTTTCAACCAAAAATCCGAGGTGGACGACCTCATCCTCGCCGATGTTGTACTTTTCTCCGCCGCGCCGCGGGTCATATGTCAATTCGACCTGCGCGCCCGCCCTTGCGTTGTCGCCGAGATACGTCAGGATCTTGCCTCCCCATGGGATTTCCATTTGAACTTCAAGGTCAAGGGCGTCCTTATAGAATTTCAGGCTCCGTTCAAGGTCAGTCACGTGAATAGACGTGTGTATAAGCTTCATATCGCATTCTCCTCGTAAGTTAATGCCGCCGCGCCGCGAACGATTAGGCGGAGAACTCCGGCTTGCGCCGCTTCGCCGGGGGTTCCGCCGCACTTATCAGTCCGCGGCGTTACACCAAAAAAGGGTTTGGGTCACTCAAGAGCTTTTTGATATATTCCGGAGCGCTGTCCGGCTCAAGTATTTTCCCGACCGCTCCGAACAAAAGGTGCAGCGGCTGAGGCTCTGCCTCGAAGGTCAGCGTGCCAAAGCCGCGCCCGATTTGGCGCACACTGCGGTAGTCCTGAATGAAGCACATGGTGTTGCTGCGGAAAGGCATTTCCGCGCCGAGGACGCGCTCCATATTCGCTTCTGTCAGACTGAAGAGATATACACCCTCCTTGATTTTTATATGTACCGTCGGTTCGTCCGGCGAGGGGAGCTTTGACATCGCCTCGTTGAACATTTGAAAGCCCTCGTCCTGCGGCGGATAGGTGATACGGTAAAAATCCGCGCAATAGTAAATATGCACCGTTTCCATCGAGCCGTAATTCCACTGAATGATGTTTCCTATAGCGTCAGAGGTATAGCCATGGCGGCGGAACGGCAGCTCCTCGCCCTCGCGCCGGATTGCCCCGAACTCATATCTCGGTGTGATGAGATACGGATAGCGCTTGTTTTCGCCGACGCGTGCGGTGACTTTTGTGACAAGGCGGTTTTCAAGATCGATCACAAACGTGTGGTTCGCGCGCGGAGTGTCGCCCAGCTCATAGCTTACAAGGTACGTTGTGTCGTCCGACTTTGCGCAGAGATAGTCCGAGGCGACGCGCGGCGGCGAGCCCTCGTCCGTCCACTCAACGCTCGTTTTGTCAATGAAGCGCAGGCGATAATCCGTGCCGTCGTCCATGACGAAATCAAAAGTCTGTCCTGCCAGCTCGAAGCTTCTTGGCGGCGCGAGCTGCGCGATGTCGGCGGAGGTGAATTTATTGAGCTTGCGGAGATCCATAAGATAATCACTCCTTATATTTTGGCGTTTTTGTCTAACGCTTTTGCGCAAAACAACTTTCAATTATAGATTATACACATTCTTCCCGCATTTGTATAGTAAAAAATATGCAATATATCTGCCGCCAAGCTCCGTGTTTTTGAAACTGCCCGCCCAAAATAGCTTTTTGCGCGTTTCGCGCCGCGTGAGGAGAGCTTTATGCTGAGTCTCACGCGTTTTGGGCACGCCGGAGCGCACGCGCTTCCCTCGCATGTTTGCGAAAGCCGCGGCATACGCTTGTCCCGGGGTGAAGCGTATGGCAACGGCATATGTCTGGACGGGTATCGTACTGTTTTCGATTGCTTTCTCATTGTTTTCAGGGACGGGCGCAGAGGTTTCAAGGGCGGCGCTTCGTCGGAATCGCGGCGGCGCGGCTTATGCGCCGCTTCGTAAAATGAGCGCGGCGGCTCGGCTTTGTCGCGCCCTGCGTGATCCTGCTTGCCGCGCTTTCCGCGCTCTTCCGTCACGAGGATGTGTTCTCGGCGCTGATCACCGGCGCGGCTGACGGAGTGCGCGTTATGATGAAAATATTTCCGGCGCTTGTCGGCTTGCTCAGCGCCGTATACATGCTCCGCGCCTCCGGGGCGATGGACGCGCTGACGCGCGCGTGCGCGCCGTCGCTGCGCATTTGGGGAATTCCGGAGGAGGTCGCGCCGCTGGTATTTATCCCCCCGATAAGCGGAAGCGGAGCTCTTGCCGCGCTGTCTGTGCGGCTGTTTTGGTGAGGCGGAGCTGTCGGATAAATAATCAGGGTATGGGACTGTTGACACATTCGGCGGTTCGTGGTACGCTGAGTGCGCCGCACGATCCTCGGAAAACGGCGGCGCCGCGCTAAGCGCGCATCTGTTCCTGAAGCCAAGTGAGGTGCAAGAATGAAAACTCTGATTATTAACGGCTCGCCGCGCCGAAACGGCGACACCGCCGCGCTTATCGCGCAACTTCGCCGTCATCTTTCCGGCGAGATTGCGGAAGTCTCGGCGTACTATGCGAAAATCACCCCCTGTATCGATTGCCGCGCCTGCTGGAAACGCCGCGGATGCGCGATAAGCGACGATATGAACATCATATACGCGGATGACTTCGACGCGATAGTCCTTGCGACGCCGGTATATTTCTCGGATGTTCCGGGTCCCGTGCGCAGTCTGATGAGCCGCTTTCAGTGGACTCACGCGGCGCGGCACGGACTGCGCGAGCCTGCTGTTTTCCGCCCGAAAAAGGCGGGAGTGATCCTCGCCGCCGGCGGCAAGGGCAATGCGGACGGCGCGCTCCGCCCCGCGCGGATACTGCTGAATATCCTCAACGCCGCAGGCGTCGAAGATCATACCGTAATTTCGGCGAACACGGATGATCTTCCCGCCGCCGGGGACACGACCGCGCTTGCTGGCGTCCGAAATCTGGCCGAGTGGCTGGAAAAGCCTCTCTGATTCAGTCCTCTCTGCACAGCGACCGGAACTCCACCACACGGGTGCAAACCCGTTTTGCCAGCTCCGCGTTGTGTGTGACGGCAAGCAGACCAAGCCCGCGCTCGCCGGCGGCGCGGAGCAGCGTTTCCCAAATCTGCGCCTGAGTGATTACGTCCAGCATTGTGCTCATCTCATCGGCTATGACAAGTCTCGTTTGCGGCGCAAGCGCGCGGGCAATACAGAATCTCTGCATTTCACCGCCCGACAGCTCGGCGGGATATCGGTTCAGCCACGCCTGCTCAATGCCCATTGACTCCAAAAACGCTTCGTCCGGCGCCCATGCTTCAGTAAGCGTCCTGCCAAGCTTCCAGCGCGGATTAATTGCCTTCTCTGGGTGCTGATAAATAAGCTGAACTGGGCAAAATCCGCGTCTTGGCAGCGCTCTGCCGTCAAGCAAAACATCGCCTGACCGCGGCGTGAGATTGCCCGCCAGAATCTGCGACAGCGTGCTCTTGCCGCAGCCGGACAGACCGACAAGCGCAACCCGCTCTCCGCTCTCTATTGAGAGGCTGACTCCGTTCAAAATTGTTTTTCCGCGCTCGTACCCGAACACGATATTTTTGGCTTCAACCCGCATAGTTACAGCTTACCTCCCCGCCGCGAACGGCGCGCGGCTGCGGCGCTGCGGCGCGGCACTCCCGCGTGCAAAGCGGACAGCGAGGCGCGTACAGGCACCCGTCCGGCAGGCTGCCGGCATACGGCTGCGTTCCGCCGGCTGGCGTAAACCCGTTCTGCGGCATAGCGGACCACAGCGCCTTGCTGTATGGATGGCGCAGCAGAGACGCGTCCGCAAAGTCCGCGGCGTTTGCGGTTTCAACGGTAGTTCCGGCATAGAACACGGCAATACGGTCTGCAAAGCGGAGTGCAAGATCGAGATCGTGCGTGATGAGCAGGACTGCCGCGCCGGAATCTGCGATTTGCCGAAAATGCTTCATCGCCTTTTCGGCAAGATGCGGCGACAAGCCGGGCGTCGGCTCGTCAGCGATAACGAGCCGCGCGTTTCCGGAAAGCGCGCAGCTCAGCAAAACGCGCCGCGTCATACCTCCGGAAAGCTCGTGCGGAAACCGGAGCGCAACCGCCTCTTCCAGGTGATAACGTCCGAACAATTGCCGGACAGTAGATTTATCTTTCGAAATCTGACGCCCGACACGCATGAGCGGATCAAGGTATGTCACCGACTGCGGCACAAGCGCAAGCTCCCGTCCGCGCAGCTTTTTTTGCTTTGCCGCGGTCAAAGCCTCGCCGCGCCAAAGCACCTCTCCGCTTACTGCCGCGTTTTTCGGAAGTATGCCGAGTATCGCGTGGGCGAGCAGACTTTTACCCGATCCGCTCGACCCCGCGACCGCAAGAAGCTCTCCCTCGCGGACGGTAACGTTCAAGTTCGATATAACATTCAAATCGCGG